>CALFYE010000309.1 GCA_937952145.1 uncultured Myxococcales bacterium | reverse complement strand
GAGATACATTGGCGTGACTGGAGTTCAGACGTGTGCTCTTCCGATCTCCGCCTGCTGTTCCAGGTCACCACCGAAGGGGTGCTGGTCGCTGAGGCCAGCAGCCTGAAGGTGCTCGAGAGCAACACCGCAGTCGGCCAGCTTCTGTCGGAGTCGCCGCACAGCTTGCAGGGGCAGGCGCTCTGCGACCTGTTTACGACGACCAGCTGGGTGGCCGTACAGACCCTGCTGGCCGCCGCCCAAGCGGGTGGCCGTACCGAGGATATCCAAGCCGTTCTAAGCCACGGCAAGCAGGATGTACGCGTGTCGGTTTCGCTGTTTCGTCAGTCCGGCGCCATGCTGCTTCTCCTGCGTCTGCGACCGATGCAGTCCGTCACAGCACTGCCCGATCGCAGCCGGCAAGCGCGCATGCAGGCCGTGCTGGATGCGCTGCCCGATGGCCTAGTGGTAATCGATGCTTCTCGGCAGATCCTGAGCGCCAATCCCGCCTTCTGCGAGATGGTGCAAGTGACGCACGAAAACCAGCTCCTCGGGCAGCCGCTCGATCGGTTTATCGGCCGCCCCGGCGTGGATCTCAACATCATCCTGGCCAACCTGCGCGAGCACGGCTCGGTGCGAAACTTCGCCACAGTGATCGGTAGCGAGCTGGGCGCGTCGCAGGAAGCCGTAGTGTCCGCGGTGGCTGCCGGTACGACCAAAGATCCCTGCATCGGCGTCTCGGTGCGGGTGGTGCCGGTTCGCACGACCGCGGTCAGCTCGTTTGCCCTGACGGGACCCCGTTCCATCGAGCAGCTTCGCGAGCTGGTGGGCCGGGTGTCGCTCAAAGACATCGTGCGCGAATCGGCGGACCTCATCGAACGCCTGTGTATCGAGGCCGCCCTGCAGGTCAGCGGCGACAACCGCGCCTCGGCAGCGCAGCTTCTGGGCCTGAGCCGGCAAGGCTTCTACTTGAAGCTACATCGCCACGGCATGGGCGACTTGCAGGCCGAGGACTCGTCAGGCAGCGCCTAGCGCGACGCCGACCGACCGCGATGGCGAGCCCGTCGCGCCAGGTCAAAGATATGCGCGGGAAATGATGCGCTTACGAGGAGCGCGGTAAGGCGATAGTCGCCGCCAGTCAGGGCGCAGCGCAGCGCGAGCAGGAGCAGCGCCCCGGACAGCAGCTGCCCCAGCAGATCCAGCGGCGGCAGCCCCTGACCACTCCGGGCGTGCCACAGCCACAGCGCAGCTGCCTCGACGGCGAGGACCAGGAGCACAAGGTCGATGGCATGGCCGCTGCGAAATAGCTCACTCATGGCGGGGACGTCACGGACCCGGTCACGGCGAACCGATGCCCAAGAGGTGCCCCACGTCTTTTAGGAAGATGCGCAGGTGAGCGGCTGGCCGCGCCCGTACGAGCTCTTTGTTCATATAGGCCTGCCAGGTCAGCGTCTGTACATCGGGGTCGCGGCAGATGCTGACGAAGCGCTCGCGCCGACGGTCGTTCTTGTACCAGAAGTGCTGCATGATCCCCAGGATCCAGAACACGCGGCCATGCGCCTGCATGAACAGCTTGCGGGCCCGACGCAGCGCGCGCGCATCGCCTGAGTCGAGGAATTCGCCCCCCGCCCGGGCCGCCAGCTGGCCCCCCACCATTGCGTAGTAGATGCCTTCCCCCGATGCTGGCGCGACGACGCCGGCCGCGTCACCGGCCAATAGCACATCGCGACCATTGTCCCAGCGCAAAAGCGGCTTCATCGGAATCGGTGCGCCTTCGCGACGCAGGGTCTCGCACCCGGAAAGACCGCTGGCGGCGCGCAGTGCGGAGACGGAACCCCGCAAGCCAAAGCCCTTCTTCGCGCTGCCCGATCCGACGCTGGCTGTGCTGCCGTGCGGGAACACCCAGCCATAGAAGTCGGGGGAGATCGTGCCGTCGTACACCACGTCACAGCGGGCGCCATCGAAGCTCGGCGGCGTCGCAGCCTCGGGGAGCCGGACGATTTCGTGATAGGCGAACACGTACGCTGGGCCCTTCTCGTCAATCTCTTGCCGCGCCACCTGCGATAGGGCGCCATCAGCGCCGATCACCAAGCGGGCCCGCACCACGCCTGCCCCCGTCGCCGTGCGGTAGTGGACAAGGGCGGCATCGCTTTCATCGCGCTCAATGCGCTCAAAGACTCCGGTTCGCCGCAGCGCACCCGCGGTCGCCGCGCGCTGGCGCAGGAATTCGTCGAAGACCTCGCGGTTGACCATGCCGACGTAGCCGCCGTCGATCGGCATGTCGACCTGGCGCTGGCTGGGCGCCACCATGCGAGCCGAGCGGATCTGCGCACAGAGCAGCTCCTCAGGGATGGCAAAGTCGCGAATCAGCCGCGGCGGAATCGCCCCACCACAGGGCTTGATGCGTCCGCCCTTGTCGAGAAGCAGGACCGAGCGCCCGGCTGTGACTAGCTCATGCGCCGCGGTCGCTCCCGCTGGGCCGCCGCCGACCACCACGACGTCGAATAGCTCCTCTGATCCGCAAGTCATCCCGATCCCTCCTTCGTCAGGCTGCGCGGACCGGGCACTCCATGCCGCGGCGGCTGCCTGCCCCGCCCCTTTTCGTCTAGTTCCCGAGAGTTGTAAATATCTTTTTACGTCACTTCAACTTGACACATTTGACACGGCTCGCCTAGATTTCTGACTGCGAGGGAAGCAGATGTCCGGAAGCGATCACGGTGTTGGCCACGGGACTGGGTCGGAAGCCGCAACGCGGCGCCCGCTGCCCCTGTACACCCCCGAGCAACGCCGACGACGAGACACGACCCCCTGGACGCTGGTGCAAGGCGTCCTAGCGCCAGCCCAGTTCCTGGCCTTTCTGATCAGCCTGATCTTGGTCTTGCGCACCCTGGTCACCGGTCATGGCCTGTGGGCTGCGTCGGTGTCCGTGGTCATAAAGACCCTGTTCCTGTACGCCATCATGGTTACCGGCGCGATCTGGGAAAAGCGGGTCTTCGATCGCTACCTCTTCGCCCCGGCCTTCTATTGGGAAGACCTGTTCAGCATGCTGGTCATCGGGCTGCACACGGCGTATCTGATCGCGCTGTTTACCGGTTGGCTGGGAGCGCGCGAGCAGCTCCTGCTGGCGCTCGCCGCGTTTGCCACCTACGTCGTCAACGCCGGCCAGTTCCTGCTGAAGCTGCGGGCGGCTCGGCTCGATGAAAAGCGAGCCTCGGCGCTGACTCCGCTGCAAGGGGCGACCTTATGAACAGCGCGACATCGCCTACGCTCGCCTGCCCAAACCCGCTGCCCGCGGTCTCGACGCACTCCCCTCGCGCGCTTCCGGTCCTGCGCGAGCGCGGCCAGCGCGAGGTGTTCTGCGGCCTGACCGGCATCATCTGGCTGCATCGCAAGATTCAGGACGCCTTCTTCCTGGTTGTCGGCTCGCGGACCTGCGCCCACCTGATCCAGTCGGCGGCCGGTGTGATGATCTTTGCCGAGCCGCGCTTCGCTACCGCGATTCTGGAAGAAAAAGATCTGGCCGGGCTGAGCGATGCCAACGACGAGATCGATCGCGCGGTCAGTCGCCTTTTGGCCCGCCGACCCGAGATCAAGCTGCTGTTTCTCGTCGGCTCGTGCCCATCGGAAGTGATCAAGCTCGACCTGTCGCGGGCCGCAGCTCGCCTGTCGGCGCGCTTCCAGCCGGCGGTGCGCGTGCTGAACTATTCCGGCAGCGGCATCGAGACGACGTTTACTCAGGGGGAAGACGCCTGCCTCGCCTCGCTGGTGCCGGAGCTACCCCAGCAAGATCCGGCGGCGCCGCAGTCGCTCCTAGTCGTCGGAACGCTGCCCGATGTCATCGAGGATCAGTTTCAGCGGCTGTTCGAT
Organism: uncultured Myxococcales bacterium; assembly: GCA_937952145.1. GTDB lineage: Bacteria > Myxococcota_A > Polyangia > Palsa-1104 > JAEUJZ01 > JAEUJZ01. Next base: position 40,398 of record CALFYE010000309.1, on the reverse strand, counting down.
GCCCTGCGCATTCCGGTCACCTTCTTTCCCCCGCGCCGCTCGGGCAACCTGCCGCCCGTCGGGCCGCGGACTCTTTACCTGCTGGCACAGCCGTTCCTGGGCGCGACGGGACAAGCGCTGGACGAGCGCGGTGCCGAGCGCATCGCCGCCCCCTTCCCGTTTGGCATCGAGGGCACTCGCGCCTGGTTCGACGCGGCAGCGGTCGCTTTTTCCGTCTCGCCCCTGCATGTAGCCGAGGTCGTTGCCCCCGCTGAGTCCAGAGCGCGTACCGCGCTGCAGCAGGTACGCCCGCGGCTCTCGGGCAAGCGCATCTTTTTCTTCCCCGACTCGCAGCTTGAGGTTCCTTTGGCGCGCTTCCTGTCGCGCGAGCTGGACATGCAGCTTCTAGAAGTCGGCACCCCATATCTGCATCAGGATCATCTCGCCGCGGAGCTCGCCCTTCTGCCCAGCGATGTCGTGCTCAGCGAAGGACAAGACGTCGAAAGACAGCTCGATCGCTGTCGTGCGGCCTCGCCCGATCTGGTGGTCTGCGGCCTGGGTCTGGCCAATCCGCTCGAGGTGCAAGGGCTGACCACCAAGTGGTCGATCGAGCTGGTCTTTTCCCCCATCCATGGCTACGAGCAAGCCGGCGATCTGGCTGAGCTTTTCGCTCGTCCCTTGGTTCGCAGGGACCGCCTAGAGGTCTGACGCGATGCAGCTCACCGTCTGGACATATGAAGGTCCGCCGCACGTCGGCGCCATGCGGGTCGTCACAGCCATGCGCGGCGTGCACTACGTCCTGCATGCGCCGCAAGGCGATACCTACGCCGACCTGCTCTTCACGATGATCGAGCGGCGACGCGAGCGACCGCCCGTCACGTATACGACGTTCCAGGCGCGGGATCTGGGCGGCGACACCGCCGAGCTATTCAAGACGACGGTCCGCGCCGCCTATCAGCGCTTCCAGCCGCAGCTTCTTCTAGTCGGCGCATCGTGCACCGCAGAGCTCATCCAAGACGATCCGGCCGGCATCGGTCGGGCCCTGGGCCTGCCAGTTCCAGTGGTTCCCATCGAGCTGTCGGCCTATCAGCACAAGGAAAACTGGGGCGCCGCCGAGACCTTCTATCGCTTGGTGCGTGCCTGCACACCCGCGTCGCCACCGCCGCGCCAAGATGGCCGCCCCAAGACCTGCAATCTGCTGGGCCCGACAGCGCTTGGCTTCCGTCATCGCGACGATGTGGTCGAGGTGACGCGCCTGCTTACCCAGCTTGGCATCGGCATCAACGTCATCGCTCCACTGGGCGCGACGCCGGCGGATCTCGCGCGCTTGGGCGATGCCGACTTCAACATCGTGCTGTATCCCGAGATCGCCGATAGCACCGCCCGCTATCTGGCCAAGACCTACGGTCAGAAGACCGTGCAAAGCGTGCCGCTCGGCATCGGCGCAACACGTGAGTTTGTGCGCCAAGTAGCCGAGCTAGCCGGGGTTGACCCGCAGCCGCTCCTGCGCGATGAGCCCACGCGCATGCCGTGGTACACGCGCTCGGTCGATTCGACCTATCTGACCGGCAAGCGTGTCTTTGTCTTTGGCGATGCCACACACGCCATCGCCGCGGCTCGCATCGCCAGCCAAGAGCTGGGCTTTACCATCGTCGGCCTCGGCTCCTACTGCCGCGAACAGGCGCGCGAAGTCCGCGCCGCCGCCAGTCAGTACGGCATTGAAGCGCTGATCACCGACGATCATCTGCTGGTCGAAGAAAACATTGCCGCCGCCTCACCCGAGCTAGTGCTGGGCACGCAGATGGAGCGCCACATCGCCAAGCGGCTGCGCCTGCCCTGCGCCGTGATCTCGGCCCCCGTGCATGTGCAGGACTATCCAGCCCGGTACTCGCCGCAGATGGGCTTTGAAGGGGCCAATGTCCTTTTCGACACCTGGGTCCATCCGCTGATGATGGGCCTGGAAGAACACCTGCTTGCGATGTTCCGGCAGGACTTCGAATTCGCGGATGGGGCCGGCCCCTCGCACCTGGGCGGTCATGCCGCCACCAGCAGCGAGTCCGTTCCGGTCGCCGCAGCCGATTCAGTCGCCAGCCACAGCACACCGGCCGCCCCCCCGATGGCGGCCGTGCCAATCGCCGACAGCGCCGCGGCGAGTCTTCGGCCCCCGACGCCAGCCCCCACGCCGGTCGCTCCCCCCGCAGCCCTGCCTGCCAATTCCCGCGCGGCCGAGCCGGCCAGCCTGTGGACGAAAGAGGCCGAAAACGAGCTGAAAAAGATCCCGTTCTTTGTTCGCGGCAAAGCCCGCCGCAACACCGAGCGCTTCGCGCAAGACCGCGGACTCGCCAGCATCACGTTGGAGACGCTCTATGATGCCAAAGCGCACTTCCGAAGCTGAGAACACGCCCATTCGGGTGCTGATTCTGACGCTGGACAAGCACATCGCCGGGGCCGTCGAGCGCGCCCGCACGCAGCTGCAAGCCGAGCTGCCCGGTCTGGTCCTAGACCTGCACGCCGCGACGAACTTCAGCGATCGCGCGCAGGTCGAGGCCTGCTGTGCCGACATCGCGCGGGCCGACATTGTCTTCGCCAACATGCTGTTCATCGATGAGCACATCGCGGCCGTGCTGCCCGCTCTGCGTGCGCGTCGCGACGACTGCGATGCCATGGTCTGCGCGATGTCAGCGGGCGAAGTCATGCGACTGACGCGCATGGGCGACTTTCGCATGGACGGGTCGAGCAAGGGGCCGTTGGCTCTGCTGCGCAAGCTGCGCGGCAATAGCAGCAAGAGCGGATCGAAAGACGGCGGCAGCGGTCAGATGGCGATGCTGCGCCTGCTGCCGCGCCTGCTGCGCTTCATTCCCGGCAAAGCGCAAGAGCTACGCGCCTACTTCCTGACGCTCTCCTATTGGCTCTCGGGCTCTAGCGACAACATCGCCGATCTTGTTCGCATGCTGGTCAGTCGCTATGCCGCAGGTCCGCGCCAAGCGCTGCGCGGCAAGCTGACTGCGTCGCCGCCGCGCGAGTATCCCGAGACTGGCCTGTATCACCCCACCCTGCCCGAGCGTCTCAGTGAGTCTGTCGCGGCGCTGCCGAGGCCCAAAAATCCCAGCGGCACCGTTGGTGTTCTGCTGATGCGCTCGTACGTCTTAGCGGGCGATTCAGCGCACTACGACCAGGTGATTGCTCGGCTTGAAGCCCGTGGCCTGCGCGTGATTCCGGCCTTCGCCAGTGGTCTGGATGCCCGCCCAGCCATCGAGAAGTTCTTCTTTGAAAAAGGTCGCATCATCGTCGATGCCGTGCTGTCGCTGACTGGCTTCTCGCTGGTCGGTGGCCCGGCGTTTAACGACGCCAAAGCCGCGGAAGAGATGCTGGGCCGCCTGGATGTGCCCTACATCGCCGTGCAGCCGCTGGAGTTTCAGACCATCGAGACCTGGCAGGCTTCGGCAAGCGGTCTGTCCCCGCTCGAATCGACGATCATGGTCGCGATTCCGGAGCTGGATGGGGCGACCGGGTCGCTGGTCTTTGGCGGTCGCGCTACGGCTGCCGATGGCCGCGCCGGCCTGCAGATGGTCGGCATCCCCGAGCGCATCGAGACCCTGGTGGCTCGCATCGAGCGCTGGATCCGGCTGCGACAGACGCCGGCCGCCCAGCGCCGCATCGCCGTCGTGCTATTCAACTTTCCCCCCAACGGCGGAGCCACCGGCACCGCTGCGTATCTTTCGGTCTTCGAGTCGCTGTACAACACGCTGCGCGCGCTGCATGCCGATGGCTATCACGTCGAGCTGCCTGCCAATGTCGAGGCCCTGCGCGAGCGCGTGCTTTCTGGCAACGCTGCCCGCTATGGCACCGATGCCAACGTCCACACCCGCATCAGCGCGCAAGACTACGTTCTGGCCGAGCCGCACCTAGCCCAGATCGAGGCGCAGTGGGGACCGGCGCCGGGCAAGCAGCAGAGCGATGGCTCGTCGATCTTTGTCCTGGGCGTGCAGCTTGGCAACGTCCTTATCGGCATCCAGCCCGCCTTCGGCTACGAAGGCGATCCGATGCGCCTGCTGTTCGAGTCAGGCTTCGCACCGACCCATGCGTTTTCGGCCTTCTATCGCTACCTGCGCCAGGGCTTTTCAGCCCACGCCGTGCTGCACTTCGGCACGCACGGTGCACTGGAGTTTATGCCCGGCAAGCAGGTTGGTATGTCGGCAAGCTGCTGGCCGGATCGACTGATCGGCGACCTGCCCAACATCTACCTGTATGCCGCCAACAATCCCTCGGAAGGGGCGATTGCCAGACGCAGATCCGCAGCGACCTTGGTCAGCTATCTAACGCCGCCGGTGACGCACTCTGGGCTGTACCGCGGCCTGCTCGCGCTGCGCGAGTCGATCGATCGCCTGCGCGCGCTGTCTCCTGGCGACCCCGAGGCCGAGCGCTTGTTGCCGCTCTTGTTCGCCCAGGCCGTCGAGCTGGATCTGTTGCCCGCCATGCCCAGCCAGCCCGACGCGGCCGAGATTCACAAGCTGTCGCAGGCGATGAGTGAGCTGGAACAGACGCTGATCCCCTGCGGTCTGCATGTGGTGGGTGAAGTGATGGCGCCTTCTGTGCGCGCCGAATACCTAAGCGCCATCGCCGAAGGCACCGCCATCAGCAAGCCCCCGCGCGCGGTCATCGATGCCATCGTCGCCGGCCATGACGTAAGGCGCAGCTTGGACCTACGTGGTTTGCCCGCGGACGAAAAGACGCTCGCGCTTTATACCGAGCTGGCCAAGACCAACGCGCTGCTGTCGCAAGATCACGAGCTTCCCGCGCTGCTGCGCGCTCTTTCGGGCCGCTTCATCCGCCCTGCCCCCGGCGGCGATCTGCTGCGCAACCCGGCCGTGCTGCCGACCGGCCGCAACCTGCATGGCTTCGATCCCTTCGCCATCCCCAGCGCCTTTGCCGTTCTGGATGGTGCGCAGCAGGCGGCTCGCTTGTTGGCGCGTCACGTAGCCGAAGGCCACGCGCTGCCAGAGTCGGTGGCGCTGGTGCTGTGGGGAGCCGACAACCTGAAGTCCGGGGGGGGACCGATTGCGCAGGCCCTGGCCCTGCTCGGCGCGCGGCCGCGGCTCGACAGCTATGGCCGGCTGTGCGGCGCCGACCTGGTGCCCCTCGCCGAGCTGGGACGCCCGCGCATCGACGTGCTGATCACCGTGTCGGGCATCTTCCGCGATCTGCTACCGCTGCAGACCCGCCTGCTGGCCGAGGCGGCATATCTGGCGGCCGGCGCCGACGAGCCGCCCGAGCAGAACTTCGTCCGCATGCACACCCTGGCGCACCAGAAGAAGCACGGCTTGGATCTGGAGACCGCCGCGCTGCGTGTCTTTAGCAACGGCGATGGCGCTTACGGCGCCAACGTGAACCAGCTCATCGACAGTGGCGCCTGGCAAGACGAGGACGAGCTGGCCGAGACCTACTCGCGGCGCAAGTGCTTCGCCTATGGTCGCAGCGGCACCCCCATGCGCCAGGAAGAGCTGCTCAAGAGCCTGCTGGCCAGCGTCGATCTGGCCTACCAAAACCTAGAGTCGGTCGAGCTGGGCATCACCACCATCGATCACTACTTCGACACCCTGGGCGGCATCGGGCGCGCTGCGCAGCGCGAGCGGGGCGGCGGGCCTGCCCTGCCGGTCTACATCGGCGATCAGACGCAGGGTGACGGCAAGGTGCGCACGCTGGGGGAACAAGTGGCGCTCGAAAGCCGCACCCGGGCCCTAAATCCCAAGTGGGCTGAAGCGATGCTGCAGCATGGCGCCGAAGGCGTACGCCAGATCGAAGCGCACGTCACCAATACCCTGGGCTGGTCGGCCACAACGGGCCAGGTCGATCCCTGGGTCTATCGCGAGCTGTCGCAGACCTACGTGCTCGATCCCGCGATGCGCGAGCGGCTGACGCGCCTCAATCCCAAGGCGGCGCTGAAGCTCGCCAACCGCCTGATCGAAGCGACCGATCGCGAGTACTGGAAGCCCGACGAGCAGATGCTGCGCAACCTGCGCAATGCGGGCGAAGAGATCGAAGACAGGCTCGAAGGACTGGGCTCGCGCGCCGCGGCGTAGCACCCAAGAAAGCAGACGTTGTCGTGACAGAGCTCATCCAGATTTCCGGCCGCACGCAGGTCGGTGATGGCGAAGGCAGCGTGCAGTACCACCCCTTCGACGCCGCCGCGCTCTCAGGCGCCAAGGTCTTTGCCGTATACGGCAAGGGGGGGATTGGGAAAAGTACGACCTCGTCGAACTTGTCGGCGGCGTTTTCCAAGCTGGGCAAGCGCGTGCTGCAGATTGGCTGCGATCCCAAGCACGACTCGACCTTCACGCTGACCAAGAAGCTGCAGCCGACCGTCATTGACGTGCTGGAATCGGTCGAGTTCCACGCCGAAGAGCTACGGGTCGAAGACTTTGTCTTCGAAGGCTACAACGGCGTGATGTGCGTCGAAGCCGGTGGGCCCCCCGCGGGCACTGGCTGCGGGGGCTATGTCGTTGGTCAGACGGTCAAGCTGCTCAAAGAGCATCACCTGCTGGATGACACCGATGTCGTCATCTTCGACGTGCTGGGCGATGTGGTGTGCGGGGGCTTTGCGGCGCCGCTGCAGCATGCCCAGCGCGCGCTCATCGTGACCGCCAACGACTTCGACTCGATCTTCGCGATGAACCGCATCATCGCCGCCATCCAAGCCAAGTCGAAGAACTACGCCGTGCGTTTAGGCGGCGTCATCGCCAATCGCAGCGCCAGCACCGATCAGATCGACCGCTTCAACCAGCGCACGGGTCTACAGCTTCTGGCGCACTTCCCCGATCTGGATGTCATCCGGCGCAGCCGCTTGAAAAAGTCCACGCTGTTCGAGATGGAGTCGACGCCGGAGCTAGTCGCCGTGCAGAACGAGTACCTGGCTCTGGCGGCTCGGCTGTGGGCGGGTACCGCGCCGCTGGATGCGCAGTCGATGCGCGACCGCGAGATCTTCGACTTCCTGGGGTACGAATAAATGGAGACCGCGTCCTATCAGCGCATCCGCGATCGCTTGGAAGAATACTTCGACCGCACCGCGGTGGATGCGTGGGCCAAGCTGACCTCGGATCGTCCGGTGGGGCGAATCCGCGCCACGGTGCGGGCGGGACGCGATCGCATGCGGGCCACGCTGCTTAGCTACCTGCCGCAGGACCTGTCGGGGCAACGCCTGCTCGATGCCGGTTGCGGCACGGGGGCGCTCGCCGTCGAAGCGGCGCGGCGCGGGGCCGACGTGGTGGCCATCGATCTTTCGCCGACCTTGGTGCGTCTCGCGCAGGAGCGGATGCCAGCCCAGCTTGGCGCAGGGCGCATCGACTTTCGCGCCAGCGACATGCTCGATCCGGCCCTCGGTCGTTTCGACTGGGTGGTGGCCATGGACTCGGTGATTCACTACCAAGCTGCCGATCTCGCCGAGATGGTCGCGCGGCTCTGTGCCCGCGCTGAGCGCGGCATGGTCTTTACCTTTGCGCCGCGGACACCGCTCCTTTCGGCGATGCATGCCGTTGGGAAAGTCTTCCCGGCTGGCAACCGCGCCCCCGCCATCCTACCGATCAGCGAAAGCACCCTGCGACAGCAGCTGAGCCAGCACCCCTTGCTTTCCGCGTGCGGCATAAAGCTCGGGCGCAGCGAGCGCATCGACAGCACCTTTTATATCTCGCAAGCGATGGAGCTAGTGCGTCCATGAGCCGCCCGCGTCGTGCGATCGATGTGTGGCGACAGCTAGGCCCCCGCCTGCTGCCATTCGCCGATGCTGCAACCCCTGAACTTCCGCTGCCACGGCTACTGCGGCTGTCGCTGTTCCAGGTCTCGGTGGGCCTCGCGCTGGTGCTGCTCAACGGCACCCTCAACCGCGTCATGATCGTCGAGCTAGGCATCGCGGCCTGGCTGGTGGCGGGCATGGTCGCGCTGCCCATTCTGTTCGCGCCGCTGCGCGCGCTGATCGGCTTTCGCTCGGACCATCACCGCTCCGTCCTGGGCTGGCGGCGCGTGCCGTACATCTGGATGGGCACGCTGATTCAGTTTGGTGGGCTGTCGATCCTGCCGTTCGCGCTGCTGGTGCTGTCGGGACGTGGCACCTATGCCCCGCGCTTGGTCGGCGAATTCGCGGCGGGGCTTTCGTTCCTGATGATCGGCGCCGGCCTGCACACCAGTCAGACCGCCGGCGTGGCCCTGGCCACGGATCTGGCACCCGCCAAGTCGCGCCCGCGCGTCGTGGCCCTGCTGTACGTCATGCTGCTTGTCGGCATGGTCGGCGCATCGCTGTCGTTTGGCGTGCTGCTCCGCAGCTTCGACTACATCAAGCTGATCAAGATCGTGCAGGGCGGCGCAGTGGTAACGATGGTGCTTAATCTCATCGCGCTGTGGAAACAGGAAGGCCGCCGCTCGCAGCAGGTCAGCGACGGGGAACTAAGTGAATCTGCAGACCAAGATTCTGCCCATCCGTCTTTTTCCGCATCCTTCCGCGAATTCCTTACGGGCGGGGATGCCAGTCGCTTGCTCATCGCCGTTGGGCTGGGTGGCGCCGGCTTCAACATGCAGGACATCTTGCTTGAACCGTACGGCGGCGAAGTGCTCAAGCTCTCGGTCTCGGCGACGACTTCGCTGACCGCGCTGATGGCCGGTGGCACGCTGGCCGGCTTGTTCCTGGCGGCGCGCTGGCTGTCGCGCGGACGCGACTCGTATCAGCTGGCGGCCCTGGGATCGCTGATTGGGATCGTCGGTTTTTCGATGGTCATCTTTTCCGCGCCGCTGGCTTCGACTGCCCTGTTCTGCGCCGGCACGCTGTGCATCGGCTTTGGCGGCGGCTGGTTTTCCGTCGGTACCCTGACTGCTTCGATGGCGCTTTCGACCCGTGGCCAAAGCGGCTTGGCCATCGGCGCCTGGGGAGCCGTGCAAGCTACGGTCGCCGGCGGAGGCATCGCGATTGGCGGTGCCCTGCGCGATCTACTGTCCGGCTTGGCCACGCGTGGCGCCTTGGGGCCGGGCCTGGTCTCGTCGTCCATCGGCTACAGCTTCGTCTATCACCTGGAGATTGCTCTTTTGTTCGGCACCTTGGTTGCCATCGGCCCGCTGGTGCGCGTTGGGATTCGACTCAGCGCGCCCCCGCGATTCGGCCTGGCCGAGCTGCCCAGCTAACCCTTCGCCCCCTTCCGGCCCGTGCTGAGGAGTTCCCATGTCCAGTTCACTCACCACATCGATCGACGTCGCCCAAGTGGTTCTTTACGCCTTCTGGCTGTTCTTCTTCGGCCTGATCTTCTGGCTGCGCCGCGAAGATCGCCGCGAGGGATATCCGCTGGAGAGTGATGCCGCGGGCCTGCTGCTATCGGCGACCCCGGTGCTGATTCCACCGGCCAAGACCTTTGCCCTGCCGCATGGCGGCACTGTGGAAGCCCCCAACTTCGAGCGCGACCGGCGGCCCATGCTGGCTGAGCGCACCGCGGGGGGCTCGGGTTTTCCGCTGCAGCCGACCGGCGATCCCCTCCTTTCGGCAGTGGGTCCGGCGTCCTACGCTCAGCGCGCCGACACGCCCGAGCTAACGCGACTGGGGCACGACCTGATCGTCCCGCTGCGCGTGGCCCAGGACTTCAACGTCAGCGCCGGTCCCGATCCACGTGGCTGGGACGTCGTTGCGGCCGACGGGAAGGTCGCTGGATCCGTGAAGGATCTCTGGGTCGATCGGGCCGATGTAACGGTCCGCTATGTCGAAGTCGAGCTAGCCGATGCGGCAGCAAACCCGCGCACGCGCCTTTTGCCAATCACCATGCTGCGCCTGCTGTCAGAGCCCAAGAAGGTCGAAGTTGTCTCGGTCCGTTCCCACCACTTCGCGCAAGTGCCGACCCTGAAGGAAGCCGATCGCGTCACGCTGCTGGAAGAAGAGCGCATCTGTGCCTTCTACGCCGGTGGCCGGCTGTACGCCGACCCCAAGCGCATCGGACCCGTTCTATGAGCGCCGAGAGCGAATTCGAGCCGATCCCCGGTCTGCCGGAAAATCTGCCGGCCGGCGAGCGGATTCTGTGGCAGGGACAGCCGCAGTGGCGCGGCTTGGCACAGCATACGTTTCGGTTGCGCTGGCTCTATGGTTACTTCGGGATCTTCATCGCCGCCCGCGGTGTCTTTGCGCTGCACGACGGCGCGGGGCTGTCCGGCGCGCTATGGAGCAGCTTGATGGTCCTCCCGCTCGCTGGACTTTGTGTCGGTGTCCTGTCGCTTTTAGCGTGGCTATTCGCGCGCTCGGCCATCTACACCATCACCAGTCGCCGCATCGTGATGCGCTTTGGCGTCGCCCTGCCCCTGTCGTTCAACCTGCCGTTTAAGCGCTTGGCCGAGGCCACCTTGCTTACCCACAAAGACGGCACGGGTGACATCGCACTGCGGCTGGCCAGCCCCGACCGCATCGGCTGGCTGCACCTGTGGCCGCATGCTCGTCCGTGGCACTTTGCCAAGGCGCAGCCCATGCTGCGCAGCATCAGGGGCGCCAGCCAGGTCGCGGCGCTGTTGGCCGATGCCGTCGCGCAGTGGTCGGTTCAGGACAATGTCTCGGTGCTGCTGTCATCGCCCAGGCCAGATGCCGGGACGCTCAGCGTCAGTCCACTTGAGCCGCTGGGATCGGTCGACATGGCCAGCAGGCAGCTCGCCGACGCCAGTCACTAGCGCAATCCCCGTCGTCCCTGAGGTCTCTATGAGCCATCATCACCATCGCCAGAAGATCCCGCGCGGTGTCCTGCTTGCCGCCGCGATCATGATGCTGCTGAGCATCGGCCTTGCGGCTGGCGCGCGTCGCGTCTATCTGGCTAGCCCACCGCCCCAAGTCGCGCCCGCGCAGGAGTCGATCGACATCACCTTCGCCGATCGCCCCGACGGCAGCATCGCCGTTTCTGAGGCCGCAAGCGGACGCGAAATCAGCCTGGTTCCGCCGCGCAGCAATGGATTTATCCGAGGCGTCCTGCGCGGCATGTTTCGCACGCGCAAACTGGAAGCCGTCGCACGGAGCGAGCGCTTCCACCTGGCGCGCGAGGCGGATGGCCGCTTGACCTTGACCGACCCGCAGACCGGCCGCCACATCCAGCTGAATTCGTTTGGGCCGACCAACGCCGCCGTGTTTCACCAGCTGCTCTTGGCTGGACGCCAGGTGACGAAGTGAATACCGCTGGCCAAGGCCTCACACGCGTGGTGCCCGCGATGCCCAACCAGGTTGCCGAGCCTACGGCCGATCGTGTGGCCGAGCATGGGGTGCCCGCCCTGGACGACGGCGCGACGGAAGCCAGGGGCGACCGCCCCGCCCGCGCCTTCGATGTCCTGTGTACGGTGTACGTCTCGCACACGTTCGAGAACCTGTCGGCGCACGTCGAGCTGGATGGCAACATCGCGATCGCACCTGGGGATCGCGTGCTGGTGCATGGGGCTGCCATCAACCCACCCTATGGCGAGACCCGCGTCGAACGTCGCCGCGCGACCATCACGCGCGCCACATGGCTTGAGCGCCTGTGGGCCCGTATTAGTGGCGAAGTCCAGAGCTTCAGTTTGCTAGATGTCAGCTTCAGCGACCGGAGGATCCTATGAGCGCCGCTGTTCCCCACGTCGAACTCGATATCGATCTGCCACCGTCCCTGCATCGTCCCAACCAGACCACGCTGCAGGCGCAGAAGACCACAACGTTAAGTCCGCGCTTTTACACCACCGACTTTGCGGAGATGAATCGCTTCTCGGTGGAATCGGTGCGCGCTGAGTGGGATGGCCTGATCGCCGAGCTGGCCGCTGATCGTAATCGCCGGCACTTCGTCCGCGGCGATGACTGGGACATGGATCCGACGCAGATCACGGGAGCGCTGCGCGAGGAGTTTATCGACTTCCTGGTCAGCTCACTTACCGCTGAATTTTCCGGTTGCGTGCTCTATGCCGAGATTCGCAAGCGCGGCGACAATCCCGACTTGTGCGATCTGTTCAAGTACATGAGTCGCGACGAGGCACGCCACGCTGGTTTCATCAATGAAGCGCTCAAGGACTTCAACGTCGGCGTCGACCTGAGCTTCCTGACCAAGACCAAGCAGTACACGTTCTTCAAGCCGAAGTTCATCTTCTACGCTACCTACCTGTCGGAAAAGATCGGCTACGCCCGCTACATCACCATCTTCCGCCACTTGGAGCGCCATCCGGAAAAGCGCTTCCACCCCATCTTCAAGTGGTTCAAGGAGTGGTGTAACGATGAGTTCCGCCACGGCGAGGCGTTCGCGCTCTTGATGCGCGCTGACCGCAAGCTGCTGGGCGGTCTGAACCGACTTTGGATTCGCTTCTTTCAGCTCGCGGTGTTCGCCACCATGTTCGTGCGCGACCACAGTCGTCCCGCCTTTCACAAGGCGCTTGGACTGCAGCCCGAGAGCTACGGCATGACGGTGTTCCGCATCACGGCCGAGATCTGCAAGCAGGTCTTTCCCGTCCTGCTCGACATCGAAAACCCCGCCTTTCTAAAGGGGCTGCAGCAACTGGTGAAGCTGGCGAGCGGCATCGATGAAGCGCGTCGCCGGGGGGGGGTCTTGGGCGCGCTAAAGAGCGCCAAGCTGCACGTGCAGATCGGCCTGACGATGGCGCGCTTGTACCTGCTGCCGCCCAAGCAGAATCGCTTGCCCGACAGCGCGCGACTCGCCCCCGCGTGGTAGCAGGATGGCGATCAAAGATCAGCTCCTGGCCGCTCTGTTCGTGCTTGTCGCCTGGTGGGCGAGTACCGGGGCCATCCTGCTTATGGATGGGCTGCCGCGCTCGACGTTTCGCTTCAGCGTGACCGGGGTCAGCGTGCTGGCGCTGGGCGGGCTCTTCGGGCTGGCCTGGACCAGCCGGGCCGAGTCGCAGCTAGCCGCCTACTTGGCCTTCGTGTTTGCCTTGGCCGTTTGGGCCTGGCATGAGCTGACCTTTCTTCTCGGCATCGTCACCGGTCCGCGCAAGGAGCCCTGTCCTCCCGAGGCTCGCGGCTGGCGACGCTTCGCCTATGCCACCTCCGCTGTCATCCATCACGAGCTAGGGCTCGCCATCACGCTGATCACTGTCGTCGCGCTGACCTGGGGCGCCCCAAATCAGGTCGGTACCTGGACCTTCCTGGTCCTGTGGATCATGCGCTTGTCCGCCAAGCTCAATGTCTTTCTGGGCGTGCGCAACCTGACGACTGAATTCATTCCTGACCACCTGCGCTACCTGCTCAGCTACTTTCGCAAAGCGCGCCTAAATCCACTGATGCCCGTGTCTCTGATCGTAGGCAGTGCTGTCGTCGTGTACCTGCTTACTTCAGGCCGCGCAGCCGATACGACTGGCGTGATCTCCGTCGGCCGCACGATGGTCGCGACGCTGCTCGCCCTAGCCGTGTTAGAGCACCTGTTTTTGACACTGCCGCTCCCCGATGCGCTGCTTTGGCGCTGGGCCTTGCGGGCTGGCCACGGGCAGGCCGCCGATCCATCAGTAGCTCCGGGCGAGCACTCTTCCCTGCCGCGCAGCTAGAACCCAGACGATCCGCAAGTAGGCCCCGGGGATCCTTGAAGTAAGCGCTCACCCTCTCGCGATCCAGAACCCGAGCCACCTCAAGCCCATCCCGGCTGCTGCTCAGCTGCTGGCACTCACGGCGGGAATGAGCATCTCCTTGCCAATGTGCTCGTACGCTCGGCGGCGAAGGGGTTGACCGCCAGATGGTAGGCGATAGCGGACTCGAACGCGGCGAGCGCCGACGGGAGGAAGCGGACCGTCACTTCCGACGCGAGGCCAGGAGCTTCTCGGTCTGTCGCCGTACAGTGTCAAGGTGGCCGTGACCAGCCTCGTCCTTGGGCTGCTGCGCGTCATGTTCCTTCGCACGTTTCTCAAGGTGTGCGGCCAGCGTCTGCATCGGCGCGCTAGCCGCCTCGATTTTCTGGACGACGCTCATGAACGGCAGTGGTCCGGCAGCGACCTGCGAAATCGTACCGAGCGCGTTCAAGACAGTCTGAACGGCATCGCAGAGGCTGGCTGTCATCGCCGCAGTTTCGGCGTCGGCTATTGAGTGCTCGGAGTAGCGGGCCCCCCGAAGGGCTTCTCTTACTGGGATAGCCAAAGCCTTGACGCGGTTGAAAAAACTCTGCGTTCTCCCGAACGCATCGAGGTCTTCGGCGATTGGGAGCTTGACGTGTATTCCGGGCGTGTACCGTGGCCCGGCCGCCCTAATTGCCTCGTCGAGGCGCGCAGAATGCACCACGCGTGTTGCGCCCAGCGCTCTGAGCTTGAATAGGCCCGCGTTCTCGCCTGCTGACCTCGAGCGCGCGGTCCGGCTTGTCCAGGGGCTGGCTCACGGCCCCCAAGCTCCGCGGAGTGGTTCTGCCGCCACTCGCCGTCCCCCCCATAGTCTGCCTCAGCGGCTGAGGCCCCCTCCCGGGACCGATCGGCAGAAACACGTAAGTGCTAATAACAATTATGGATTTTTGAATACTAATTTCAGTACAACAAAAACCACCACCCCCGTCGCTACCCGACGAAGCCCCACCCCGCGCAATTTCCCGCTGATCCAGACACCTTCTTTTTCGGCGCCCCGACGGAAAAAAGTGTCCTGGGAAGGGGGGCCCCAAGCTTTGCTTGGGGAGGGCCCCACGCCGTGAAGCAAGGTCGCGTTGAGAGCATTCGCAGCTCAATATGTAAACACCTTCGTATCCTCAGCCGATGATCGGCACACAGACCCCGCTTATGCAGTTGAATTCACTGCCACAATCGCCCGGCCGGCTACACGCCAGCTCCTGCGTCCAGATGGCTTCGTGGTTGTTGGTCTCGGCGTCTTGGAAGGGCAGCCAGAACGGCGGATAGCTGGGATCGACGCCCTGCGCCGCCCGGCTGAGATCGATGCCCGACATCCAGATCTGCGGTCGATACGCGTCCTCGCTGGCGTGGACCTCGGCCTGATTGATGACGAAGCCGTAGTCGAGCTTGGCCGAGAAGGTGAAGAACACCAGGCTCCCCTGCTGGAACGGCGCGAACTTCGGCCAGGCCGTGGTCTTTTGGGGCTCGCGCATGGCACGAGCTAGCTCGATCGGCGTCTGATCCGGTCGGGCCCGCACCAGCCGCAGCCGCGCCGCCGTCTGGTCGTAGCTGACGCAGTGCACAAGCTTGAGGTTAAAGCCGGTCTTGGCCCCCGCTGAGTCAGAGGCGCAGCCGGGAGTCGCCGCGCTGTTGAACAAGATCCACTGCGAGTCCGGCGAAAAGGTCGGATAGAAGTGAAACTCTTTGGCTGCGACGGCAGGAACGATGGTGACCGCCGGACCGAAGGCGCCGCCGTTGTAAGGCAGGACCGCGATGTCGCCGGCATCGCCCAAGAACCAGTCGCCAGCCTTGATATCGGGCGAGCCGAAGTCGGATCCCAGCCGGCCGCGCGCGCTGACCCGGACAAAGACGATCGACTCGCCATCGGGCGACCACTCCGGCATGGCGGCGCGCCCCCCGAGCAGGCTGCCGGGGACGTTCTTGATCAGCTTGCCGGTCGTGCCATCGCGCAGCGACAGCGTGCCGTTCCACACCGTGATCAGGCGGCTGCCATCGGGGCTGAAGCTGGCGAAGTTCCACAGCCGCGCCCCGTCGGATTCAATGGGCTCAAGGATGTACTTGCTGGGGTCGGCGCCATCGACGATGCCGGCGTAGCCATCGGGCAGGTTGAAGACCGCCGCGACCTTCTTGCCATCGCGCGATACGCCGTGACAGCCGATGCAGTTTTTGACGCCGCCCGACCCCGTGCCCAGCAGATAGGGCACCGGCTTGGTGGCGCCGAACGGCACGCGCAAAAGGCCACTCTTCGAGGTCGCAAAGTAGTACAGCCCGCCCCGGACATCCTGCGGCGAAAACTGTAGCTGCAGCGTGGCGCGACCCACCGGCTGTCCGGCGCCGGCCGTGCCGTCGATAGTCAGCGTGGCGCGACCGCCGCTTTGATGACTGATGCTGGTCCAGACCTTGTCGTCGACGAGGTAGCTGCACTGCCGCCCTGGGCAAGCCGCATCGCCGAGATAGATCACCTGACGATAACGCGGGCTTTCGACGCTGAGCCGATAGTAGCGATGGCTCGCCGCTGCGAGGAAGGCCAAGCGCATCTGGTTGATGTTCTGCGCCAGCATGACCCCGCCTAAGGGGTAGACCGCCTGCGGCGCCTCGCCACCCATCGCCCCGCCAAACACCTCGACCGTCGTCGGATCGGCCCCCGGCCCAAAGATCGGTGGCGCGACGAATGGACCGCCCCCGCTCAGGCCGCCATCGGCCTCGTCATCCCCGGCGCCCCGATCGGCGGTGCAGCCACCACTTGCGATCACGCAGAGCAGAGCCAGCCAAGCCGCCGCCTGCACCCGAGCCCCCGACCGAACCGAGCGCTTGCCAAAAACGATGTCGCCGAACATGAGCACCTCCACAGAGCCAACGCAGGCGCGCAGTGTTTCACTCGCGTCGGAGACACGCAATGATCTCGGCACGACGAGGTCCAGGCAGAGGGGGGGACCGTGTCCGGCTCCCAGGGTGACGGACGGTTGGCTGAGTGGGGGCGGATGCGGCTAGTGCGGCGCGATGTGGTCGGAGAGCGACGTCGCAGGCGGGCCGCGCAGGGGCTGGAAGGCGGTGTTATTTGGATCGGGGGCCCCATCGAGCTGCTCACAGCCTGGGAGGACACGCTTGCTACAGCCGCGGCGCAAGAGCCGCTTGCCGCGCTCAGCATCCTTCGGCACACCATCCCCCGAAAGAAAATGCAGCCCGGCCGACACACACTCGGTCACTTGGCCTTGATCGCAAGCTGCCTCAGCGTCGCTGACTAGCATGCCGCAGGCCGGTGAGTGGCCGAATCGACAGGCCTGCTCCAGATACTTCTGTGACTCGGAGGCATCCCGCCGCACACCGTGGCCCTGTCGATACATCAGGCTCAGCAGATAGCAGCTCTCGGCGTTGTTGAGCTCACAGCCTTGCCGAAACGCCTGAACCGCAGCCACATCATCGCGCCGTACGTTCTGCATCCCTTTGCGGAAAAACAACCCCATGTTCAGGCAGGTCTCGGCATTACCGCAGGCGACCTCGTGGCCGTCACCAGGCTGGCCGATGGGTAGCTTCGTCGCTAAGGTGGCCGTGCTGCAGCGACTGCGATCATGGGCGCAGTCGCGCGCCGCCGCCTCGGATCCGCGCGAGCTGTGACTGCTGTGCCCTTTGACATCAGCCGAAGCCAAGCCGCCTTTGTTCGACGGGATCGAGAACAGGTGTGCCAGTACGCCGCCGCGAATACAGGCATCGAAGACCATGCCGGCACAGCCTCGCTCATACAAATCGAGCAGCTCCTGGCGCTCGCTTTCGCCTCTGGCATCGCTGCGAAGTTCGGCCATGCGCGCGGCGCGCAGACAGGCCGCGGGCTGGCCGGCCCGGCACACCCCGCTAGCCTCGGCAAAGGCCGGCTCGTTGCGGCTTCGTCCGCTGTTGTTCTCAGGTAGCGGCGATGCACAGGCCTCGGGTTCAGCACAGAACTGCTTGCGGAACGCGACCGCCTGCGAGCTGTCTCTGACCGGGGACCATTCGCTTTGCAGCAACACAAGGCTGGCCATGCAGGTGCTGTCGATGCCGCGCTGGCAGGTTTTTTGCCACTGCGACAGTGCCTCGCGTGGGTTCGCGGCTTGTCCCCAGCCACGCAGGGCGGCTAGACCCAGGACGGCGCAGGCAAGCGTGCTGTCGGTTTCGCAGCCCTTGCCCAGCTGGGCGACATCGCCGGCGGTCAGAGCCCCCGGACTCGCGAGCGAAAGACGCGACAGCAGGGCGAACACGCAGGCGTCAAAATGCCCCGCGCTGCAGGCCGTCTGCAGCAGCTCGACCGCCGTGTCTCGCCGACGGGGAATCCCCAACCCCTGCCACATCTGACGCGCCAGCTCGAAGCAAGCTGCCGCGCTCTTGGCATCGCAGGCTTGGCGGAACACGCCGGCGGCAGCGATTTCGTTCTTCGGCAGACTATTTCCGTACAGCTGACGGCGGCCCAGTTCCACGCAGGTGGTCAGTTCGCCCGCACTACAGGCCTTGCCCCAGCGCGATAGCACCAGCTCCGCGTCTTTGGCTTCGTGCGGCCCGCTCAACCACAGCTGACCGGCCCGCCGACACGCGACGACGTCGTCCCGTTCGCAGCCGCGATCGAAGAAGCCGCGAGCCCGCACCACATCCCGGGGCACGTCAGGACTGGCTGCTTCATCGCTAAGCAGCTCTCCAGCCCGTCGGCAGGAGAGAGCCTGACCGCTGCTACAAGCGCGCTGATAGGCCAGAAGGGCCGCTTGGCCGCCAAACTGGCTGTGGCTACGTCGCGAGAGGAGCCAGTCGGCGAAGCGGGCACAGTACTGCGCTTGGCCGGCTTCGCAGGCGACGCCACAGGCGCGGGCGGCGTCCTCGCTGAAAAGGGCAGCTATCGCTTGGCCTTGCGTCTGCGTCTCGCAGCGCTGGCCCGCCCACCAGGCTCGGCCCACGCTGACCCACAGGACGACGGCCAAGAGCGGCAGCAAGATCACGGGCACGCGGTACAGCCAGCGGCGCCAGCGCAGCATTTGCAGGCTGCGCGCTGAGGGCTTTCCGGTGCGCTTCAAGCCCGCAACCAGCGCTTCGCCAGTTGGCACCGGCTGCCCCGGACTGGTGGCGGATGGCAGCGGCGTCGCCATCTGCTGGCCGCTGTGGATTCGTCGCGGGCGCAGCCCGGCCAAGCCCGCCAGCGCCGCCGAGGCATCCACGAAGCGCTGGTGGGGATCGCGCTGCACACACTTTTCAAACCAGGCATCGAAGCCTTCGGGCAGGCGATTTTCCACACCGAACTCATGCACTCGTACTGTGGCTGAAGGCAGTGGCTTGGTCAGCACTTCATTCAGGATGGCGAGCGCATCGGGTCCCCCAGCCTCTCGCTCCGAGGGGGGAGGCACGGCGCGCCAGTACGAGCGGCGTGCCAGCAGGTAGAAGCCCAGCAGACCCAGCGTAAAGACGTCGCCGGCTGGGGTCGGTGCCGCGTCTGGCTGCGCCTGCTCTGGAGCCATCCACATCGGCGTGACCTTGCCACCCCCCATCGGGAGAGCCGCCCCACTGAGGGGAATATCGCTCCAGCGTCGGCTCAGGCCGAAGCCCATCAGTCGAGCGAGCGGCTGCGGCTCCCCCGCGGGATGGGTGAGGTAGATATTGCCGGGCTTCAAGCGGCCGTGCGCGAAGCCCGCTTGATGAATGGCCGCCAGCGCGCTTGCCACCTGCCGCAAGATAGCCAGTGCGTCGGCGCTCCGCGGCGGCAAGAGCTTCATCTGGGCATCGAGGGTCTGGCCATTTTGCAGCAGCTCGGTCGCGATCCATGGTCGGCCCCGCAGCGCTGGTTCCTCGGCGATGCCAAAGGCAATGATGCGCAGCAGGTTGGGTGCCTGGATCTGACTGAGGGCCGTCAGAGGGTGGTGGAAGGGCTGCGCCGCCTGCAAGACCTCGGGCGGCAGCGGGTCCGAGATACGCAGACAGATCCGCTCAGAAGTGCCTTGCACGGTGGCGGTATAAAGCGCGCCGTCGCCGCGCTCCCCCAAGAGCGCATCAATCACATAGCGTTCCGCGATAACCGTTCCCGCAGGAATTTGCGCTGATTGACTCATGTTGGCTAACACGAACTACTGAGCCATCCGGCAATACATCTTGGTTGCATCGCTGTTCGGGTCGGAGCGCTTCTTGATCACACAGAGCTGGCGACAGGAATCTTTCTCTGACCTTTCGCACGCCTCCGCGAGCTTTTCTATCGATCTACCCGAGGCATGCGGCGAGGCATGCGGCGCGGCGTCTATCCCGACAGGCGGAATCTTCGCCCCCCCCTGACAGCTGGCTGTGATCGAAGCATCATAGCTATGCGCTTTACGGAAATATGCCTGAGATTCTTCTCGCCTTCCTTTGTCGCATAAAAGCTGCGCTTTTGAGCGACAGGCCAGCGGATCACGGCTATTGCAGGGTGACTCAAACAGCTCCAACGCCAAATTTTCGTTCTTAGCAACGACGACGCCTTTGGCATACAGGGTACCGAGCTCACGCCGCAACGACACCGGTTCATTCATGATGCAGGCATCGCGCAGCGCCTGGGTCGGATTCCGCTCACTGGCCGATGCCGGGACCAATCCACAGTCCGCGGTCGCAGACCACACGCCGTCTTTCTTGCAATTTTTTTCGTAGGTTTCTAGGGACTCACAGGCATCCTTCGTAAGTTTCTGCAGATCCACCGGATCAATTTTTCCGTCTGTCTTGATATTTAGACCGGACAGATGAATCCTTGCCATCCGCAGGCATGCACCGGAATGTCCCAAGTCACAGCCCTGCTTATAATATTTAATACTTTGGCCGATATTGGCCGGGGTTATCTGTTCAAAGTGCTTACCCGTTTCGTAGCAGCCCTCGCCACCCTGCTCACGTTTGTCGCAGGACTCCTGAAAGTGGCCCAGCGCCTTCAGTGAGTTCCCTTCCGCCCGGTAGAACTTCGCCAGCCGCCGGCAGACCGGCATCCCGCTCGGCGCCGTGTTTCGCAGGGTTTCGCGGCAGGTATCTTCCAGGAGCTTGCGCGCGTCCTGCTTGACTTCGCTGCTAGGGGCTTTGCCCCCGTCGAGCGCCGCGATCGCTTCCTTGTAGCAGGCGGTCCACAGCCCCGGGGTGCTGTCGCGGTACTGACAGGCCCGAGCGTAGGCGGCTTGCACACTCGCGGGTTCGGCGTGCCGCTCGGCCAGGAGGTCGCCCCAAGTCTGGCAGGTACGCCCGGGCTGATAGCTGCAGGCTTGCCGACAAGCCTCGACCGCCTGCTGAGTGTCGGCGGTGGAGCGCTTCAGGGGATCCTCGAACTCGTTGCACCGGCCCAGGGCCAAGCGGTTGTTGACCATGCGCCACAGAGGAATCCCCAGCAGCAGCAGCACGGCCGCGAGCAGCACCTGCGATCGGCGGCGCATCAAGCGCAGACTTTGCAAGAAGCGGGCGGAGGCACCCGTCATCGTCTCGCCCAGCAAGCTACTGCTGGGCCCCAGGGGCGACACGGGCGCGCTGCCCAGACCAAAGCCGTTGTTCCCTGACGTTGGCGGCAGGGCGGCACTACCTCCGCCGGCCACGGACAGAGGCACCGACTGTTCGGCATCGGGGTTGCGCATCAGCGCCAGTTCGCGCCGCGCCCGGCTGGCATCGGCAAAGCGCGCTTCCGGATCGGAAGCCAAGCAGCGCGGAAACCAGACGTCAAAGTTGGGCGGCAGGCGATTCATGCAGCCGTATTCCGAGGCTCGCTTCATCGCGCTGACCTGCCGGTTGGTCGTGATCTCCCCAAACAGGGCCACCGGATCGTTGCGCTCCGCCGAGCGGAAGAAGTGCTTGCCGGTAAACAGCCAGAACGCCAACAGGCCCAGGGCCCAGATGTCCGTACGCGGGGTCTGCACGTCTCCTTTAATCTGCTCGGGTGCAGCCCACTTGGGAGTGCCAAGCGCTGCGCTCTTATCGGCACCTAGCTTGGCGAATCCAAAGTCGATCAGCTTGATGAGTGACCCGCCGCCAAACTGCTCATCGCAGACATATACGTTGGCGGGCGTCAGATCGCGGTGGGCAATCGGCTGCGGCTGTCGATGTGCCGATTCCAAGGCCACGCAGACCTGATCGAGGATCAGGAAGACTTCTTCCTGCGTGAACGCTGGCTCGCCCGGACGCGCCTTGTGCCGCCGCTCCACCTCGCTGGCCAGATCGCGGCCGCGCAACAGCTCCATGGCGATGTAGGGAAGGCGCAGGTGGGGATCCTCGCCATACGCCAGCACCTTGACGACGTGCGGCCCGGCCAGCTGTCGCGTCACCGGCCCCTCTTCGGCAAAGCGCTTCTTCATGTTGTCGTCGGTCGCGTACTCTTCCTTGAGCAGCTTGACGGCACAGGGCTGGCCTTGCTGGTCGATGGCCTCCCAGATCTCTCCGACACCGCCGACCTTGATCCGGCGCTTAAGTACCAGTCCCCCGGTGAGCGCAGTGCCTTCTTGAATTGCGTGAGCCATGCCTTAAATACGAACTGTGTCCAAAATCTTTGACAGCCGTGGCGTCTAGCGCGGGCGCCGACGGCAACGAGCCTCACCCGCAGGGCAGCAGCCGATGAAGTCGGCGCAGCGGTCGCAGGCCTTGGCCCGCCCCCCCCGGCACGCCCGGAGCAAGCGCTCCTTACCCGCCGCGAGGTCCGGCTTCAGCACCTTCTGCTCCGGATCGGTCAGCAAGGTGCCAAGAAACTCGCAGGCTTCGAAGTGGTTCTTCGTCATGCACAACAGATCAATGTCTTTGAGAAGCTTCGCGTAGGTCGTACAGCTGTCGACTCGCTCTAGGCTGCAGGCTAATCCGTAATAGTGCAATGCGTCGGCGACTTGCGGCGGTTCTCTTTTAATCAAATTATCGCCAGCATTGTCGCAGCTGTTGGGTACTTTATATTGATTGCATAATTTCATCACCACTGCTAAATGCGCTTCGCTTACATCGGGATCCTGTACTTGCTTCTGGACACCCTGAATGGCGTCTGCGACCTTGCCACACTCTGTGGCGTCTTCGCACTGGAGTGCCATCTCTTTAATGCTGCGACAGGCATCCATATTGGCTCGTACACAAGCGACAGTGATGGCTTCGACGGCGGCCCAGACCTCGCCCTTTTTGAACTGCAGCCTGGCAGCCGTGCGGCAAGACTCGGCATCGCTGCCGCTGTAGCAGCGCTTGTGAGCGAGCTGCAGCAGGTCCTCGCTCCGTCCGGCTTTCTCCAGAAGATCAAAAAGCGCGGCACACTCCTCTTTCCCACCCGCATCACAGCGGGGCCGCAGCTCATCAGCGGCCCGACCGGCCTGATCGGCGTACTTCTCAACCGCAGCCAGACACTCGCGGAGCGTCCCTTGGGAGCAGTGCTGCTTGACGTACTGTTCTTTCGGAATGCAACCAACCATTAATGAGAACAAACTGAGCCAACCCCACAGGTCGATGCGGAGCCTGCTGCCCATCCGCTGCAGCCCATTCCCCCTCGTACCTGCGGTCCACACCCCACGCGCAGTTTTCATTATTCATCCCCACGAAAATACGTGCGTTCAATCACGTTTCTCCATGATAGCATCCAAAGAATGCGCGTGAGCATGCAAAGTTGTCCGTCGCTGTTCCGCCCCAGCACGCGCACTGACCCAGGATGTCGGCCTGGGTCCCGGGTTGTCGCTGGAGGCGAAGCGCCGCTTTCCGATCGGGCGCCCAGACTTCCCAAGGACGCTGACGCGGCACGAACTGCAGGAGTCCCAGCCCGGTGCGGGCGCAGCCGCGTCCCGCTCCCATGGGAGCGAGCGATTCCGTGGCTCATGCTGCTTGCCGCCTGCGCTAGCAACCCGCCAGCCATCGTCGCGCCGTCCCTGCCACCAGCCGGCGGCTCGGGCGCGGCCGCCACGGCAATGGTCCCGGCGGCGCGTCGCTCGGCAGTAACCGAGGCGGTCAGCCGCACCGCTCCTGCGGTGGTCTCCGTCATGTCGGAGGAGTCGGCACGCTCCGGTCCGCTGTCCGTCTTAGGACTCGAGAGCAACGAGGAAGCACCCGCTGGGCGCGTAGCGCTCGGCTCGGGAGTGATTGTCGACCCGCGGGGCTTCGTTGTGACCAATGAGCATGTGGTCGCTGGGGCCGCCCGGATTCGCATACAGCTTGCCGATGGCCGTGAGGTAGCAGCGGCGCTCGTGGGTTCTGATCAAGCCTTCGATCTCGCCGTGCTGCAGTTCGAGCCAGGCGCCCAGAAGGTCACTGCGGTTGAGCTAGGGAGCTCTTCCGACCTGCTAATCGGCGAAACCGTGATCGCCATTGGCAACCCGTTCGGACTATCACATACCGTAACCACCGGCGTGATCTCGGCCATGCATCGCACCATCCGCAGCAGCAAGCGAGTGTACGAAGACTTCATTCAAACCGATGCAGCGATCAATCCCGGGAATTCTGGGGGCCCGCTGCTAAATATCTTGGGTCAGCTTATCGGCATTAACACCGCGGTACACGCCGGCGGGGCGGGGATCGGCCTAGCCATCCCAGTCGATCGCGTGCGTACCATTGTCAATGACCTCGTCAGCCTCGGCCGCGTCCGTCGCGGCTGGCTTGGGATTCGTCCCAGCCAGGCCAGCGACCGACGCCAGCGTGGAGTCCTGATCGCCGATGTGGATAGCCGCAGCCCGGCCGAACGCGCTGGGATTCGGGCCGGCGACGTGGTCCTGGCGCTGGGCGGCCAGCCGACGCCCAGCTCGACGGTCTATCGCATGCTGGAAGAACAGCTGCTGGTCGGTCAGGCCGTGGTCCTGCGCCTCGCCCGCCGGGAAGTCACCCTCGTAGTCGAAGCGGCGGATCCCGCCTATCTCTCGGGTCTCGTGCGGCGCCGCTTTGGCATCGAAGTCGCCGAGGCCAACCAGCGGGCAGTCCTGGTCCGCAAGGTGCAGTTCGACAGCGCCGCTGGCCAAGCCGGGCTGCAGGCGGGCGACCTGATTCTGCAGGTCGGGGCGCGTACCGTTCGCGATGTATCCTCCTTTGAAGCGGCCTTTGGCCAGCTACACGGAGGCATGGATATCGTCCTATTAGTTGTCCGCAATAGTGCATCTTTTTACATCACAATCCCCATGTAACCCAGTCTCAGCCAAGCAGGAATCCGAATGTCCCCTTCTTATCGATATGCCCCGACACCGGCCAGCTTGCGTCGGCTGCTGCGCGAGGGCTTCGATGCCACCGAATTCTTGGCCTTCTGCCAGGATAGCTTTGGCGATTTGATGCGGGCTCGATCTTCCGAAAATGATCGAATTGCAACCGAAAATCTATTGATTGATAAAATCGGCTCGGCCCAGATATGGAATCTCCTGAAAAAGAATATTAAGTCGTATCCATACATCGAGAAAAAGCTGCATTATCTGCAATTTTCAGGACACTCGGAGATTATGGCAGGACGATTTGTGCGCCAACAGCTGCTGTCCGCCGATGACTCGGACCCGGATCGGCAGACTTGGCGCGTAGAAGAAATCGCGAGCGGGCGGTTGTTTGCTCTCAAATGTCTACAGCCACATGCTATCGAGAACCGGGATCTAAGCGACGAGTTCGTTCGCGCCTTCGATGTGAGCTCAGAGCTGCAAAGCCGACACATCTGCAAGATCGTTGACTACGGGGTCGATGCAGAGCTGGGTCCATGGATTGTTAGCGACTACTATCCCCGTGTCAATTTGAGCGCGTACCTTAGCGACCATCGCGACTCCTCGCTGACTCGTCGCCGCCAGATTATTATGCAAATTCTCAATGGCGCGTGCGACATTCACCAGCGCAAATGGGTGCATCGAAATTTAAAACCTGGGAATATATTTGTCAATCAATCCATTTCGCAGAATCCTCAAGCACCCGATGTTTTCATCTCTGACTTTGGCCTAAGTCGCCGAGTCAACGAATTGCAATCAGGCGCATTGGGAAGGTATGGAGACTTACACTGGTTAGCACCAGAACAATATAAATCCGGCGTGCTTATCGATCCGCGTGTCGATGTCTGGGCGCTGGGATTATTGGCCTACTATGTCCTAAGCGGAAAGCGCTATGCGATTCCTGTCAAATCAGCCGTATATCAAGATGCCCGCAGCGGTGTGCTGTCCACCCAGACAACGCTGCCGGCCGCCAGTGCCTTGCTGCGCTCGCAAGGCGTTCCGCTGACCCTGCCCAGCGGCTTTGACGAGTGGTTTTCCAAGTGCGTCAGCATCGACCCCGACCGACGCTTCGCCAACGCCGACGAGCTGCGGGAGGCCTTCGTCAACCACCTGCTGTGGCCCCCGCCGTCGAGTGGAACGTCCTCCCGGCAGGTGGCGGCGGCGAGTACGATGCGGCCCGCGCTGAGCCTGGCCCCGCCCGGCCGCTTCACCATGGGCTCCGGCCGTAGCGTGCGTCTAAGCCAGAGTGTCGCCGTGGCGGTCACGCCAATTACCCGCAGCCAGTACTACCAAGTCAGCGGGCTGCAACCAGGCGAGCACAAGTTCAGTAGTGACGCCCCAGTGACTGCGGTATGTTGGAGGGATGCCCTTATTTATTGTAACAAGTTATCTTTTTATGAAAACCTAGAGCCAGTTTACGATCTGAGTAAGCCCGTTCCGCTCTGGCGCACCGATCTGAAGAATCCCGGCTATCGTCTATTAACCGATGCCGAGTGGGAATACGTCGCACTAGCCGGCGATTCCAAGTCGCCCGCAGCCATTACGCCAGCGACCTGTTGGTGCAGCGAGAATGCCGAGAACCGCGTGCACTCCGTTGGGCAGAAGGCCAGCAACGCCTGGGGAATATTCGATATGTTGGGCAACGTTTGGGAATGGGTCTGGGATCATTATGTTAAAACATTTCCAATGAACGAAGCGGTTGATCCGGTGACTCCAGCGAGTACCTCCTCTTTAAAAAATCGAGTAATTCGTGGAGGCTGCTACAGCGACTCTGTATCGGAACTCAGCTATAGTTTACGACAAGAACGCATTGAGACGAATCAGAGCCGACGCATCGGTTTTCGCGTGTGCCGAACTATACGCCAGTAGTCTGTTTTGACCTGTTGATGTCGATTCTCAGCGATTGAGAAAATCGACAACCGGCGCGCTCTGGGAGCGCCGGTCAAGACTGTCGCAAGAATCTTCCGCAACGCGGGGTAGCCAGAAACCACGAGCCTCCCCGGCGGCAGGTCGCGCCAAGCGCCCATGCAGCGCACGAGCAGCCATCGTCGTCGCGGTGGGGCTCTGCTAAGGTGCGCCCGTGACTGCACACGCCATCGGCTCTTCGACGGCGCGCGGACCAGCGGTGGATGAGCTGGATGCTGCGCTCCACCTCCCGCCTCGTCCAAAAGCGGCCCCCGACGGTGGTGGGCTGGATCTGCGAACGCCGCTCAAGCGCTTCTTTGGCTACGACAGCTTTCGGCCGCTGCAGGAGCAGATCATCGCCGACTCGCTGGCCGGCCGGGATGTCTTTGCGCTCTTGCCCACCGGCGGCGGCAAGTCGCTGTGCTATCAGCTGCCGGCGCTCTTGCGACCCGGGCTTACCGTCGTCATCTCGCCGCTGATTGCACTCATGAAAGATCAGGTCGATGCGCTGACTGATAACGGCGTGCCGGCCACCTACCTCAACTCGACGCTGTCGGCCGAGGAAGCGCGGACGCGCTTTCGCCACCTGCACGCTGGCGAGCTCAAGCTCCTGTTCGTTGCGCCAGAGCGGCTGCTGGGCGGCTCGCTGCTCGACGATCTTTTGCGCTGGGGCGTGTCCTGCGTCGCCGTCGATGAAGCGCACTGCATCAGCGAGTGGGGCCACGACTTCCGCCCGGAATATCGCCAGCTGGCGATCCTACGCGAGCGGCTGCCGCAGCTGCCCTACATGGCGCTCACCGCGACGGCAACCGAGCGCGTGCGGAGCGACATCGTCAGCCAGCTGCGCCTGCGAAATCCATCGACCTACGTCGCCAGCTTCAACCGCCCGAACCTCACCTATCGCGTGCGGCCCAAGAGCCAGGCGCAGAAGCAGCTCGTCGAGTTTGCCCTCGGTCGCGGGCGCGAGAGCGGCATCGTCTACTGCGCCAGCCGGGCCAGCACTGAGACGCTCGCGGAAAAGCTGCGCCACGCCGGCCTGCGCGCCCTGCCCTATCACGCCGGCCTGCCCCACGAGGAGCGCGAGCGCAACCAGGACGCGTTTCTGCGCGATGAAGCCCGCATCGTCTGCGCCACCATCGCTTTCGGCATGGGCATCAACAAGCCCAACGTCCGCTACGTCGTCCACTACGACCTGCCCAAAAACATCGAAGGCTATTACCAAGAGACCGGCCGCGCCGGCCGCGATGGTCTGCCGAGCGAGTGTCTGCTGCTCTACAGCCCCAGCGACGTCGCCAAGCAGATCAACTTCATCGAAGAGAAGCGCGACGAAGCCGAGCGCCGTGTTGCCCGGCAGCAGCTGCAGCAGATGGTGCACTACGCCGAGAGCAGCGGCTGTCGGCGCGAGTCGCTCTTGGCCTACTTCGGCGAGACCTATCGCCCCAGCACCGACGATCTGGAAGAAGACGACGGCGAAGATCTGCTGGCTGGCGCGTCAGGCTGCGGCGCCTGCGACAACTGCCTGAGCCCGCGCGAGTCGTTCGATGGCACGGTGCCGACGCAGAAGCTCCTCTCGTGCGTCTATCGCATCCGCCAGCGCAGCGGCTTTGACGTCGGGTTGAACCACATCATCGCCGTGCTCATCGGCAGCGATCACAGCAAGCTGCGGCAGCACGGCCACGATCAGCTGTCGACCTACGGCATCGGCCGCGAGCATCACCGCACCGAGTGGGCCGAGATGGCGCGCGAGCTAGTACGGCTGGGCCTTCTGCGCCAGAACCCCGAGCGCTTCAACACCCTGTCGATCACCGAAGAGGGCCTAACCGCGCTGCGCGAGCGTCGCAGTGTCACGCTGAGCCGCCCGATGACCCGCAAACCAGACGACGCCGCAGGCCGACGGGGCGCAGCGATCGCGGGCGGCGAACGGCTTGCCGCAGGCAGCCCCGGCGAACGACGCGGGGGCGTAGGGCGCAAGCGCGGCGGCAAGCGGCTGGGCGGACGCGGCAGCGACATCGCCTGCGATGAAGATCTGTTCGAAAAGCTGCGCAGCCTGCGCAAGTCCCTGGCCGACAAGAAGGGCGTGCCGCCCTACATCGTGTTTGGCGATGCCACACTGCGCCTGATGGCGCTGCACAAGCCGCAGGATGCAGAAGGCTTGCTAGCCATCTCGGGCGTCGGCGAACGCAAGCTCGCCGAGTACGGTGCTTCCTTCCTCGCTGCGCTGCGAGAGACCCCGGGCTAAGCTCACCTCGCGCAGCAGCCGGTTTGCGATGTGCGCACCGCGTCGCCCGATCCGAATCGATGGTCGTGGATAATGGGCTGCATGCGCACGACTCTGCTTCTGCTGCTGCTGTTCGCATGCTTCTTGGGGACGCGCATCGCGCTGGCCGACTGCCGCCCATCTACGTCGGGTACGTGGTCAATGGAGGTGCGGCTCAGCCCGCGCTCGGGCAAGGCGTGCTGGGATGACATCGGCGTCTACGAGGGCCCGGGCTGCCAGGCCGGATCCCTGCGCTGGGTACAGACGCTCACGTGCAAGAGCCGCATCTTCGTCAGTGATCACGGCGCCGTGCTGATGCTTTATTCTTCGCAGGTCAGCTCGACGGCAAATGAGACGATCCTGCTGGTGTACGCGCGCACCGGCAGTCACCTCACGACGCGCAAAGTGCGCCTCGCCGATCTCCCCGCGCTGCCCCGGGCCAGTCGCTACCGCTTCGCGCTCGATAGCACGGCGCTCCACGTCCAGCTTAAGCCCGCGGTGACGCTGGCTCTGACGTCGCTAGAGACGCTGGGCAAGGTCCTCTCTACCGAGCCGCTCCGGTCGAGAAACTCCATCGGATCCCCTGCGGAGTGAGGCCAGCGATGTGTTGTGGCCAGCGGGACACGCTCGCCCGACGATGCGCCTACTCCTCGTCGCTGTCGTCGTCGTCGTCGCTGCTGGCCGCTTCTTTCTGCCAGGGCTTGATGCGCTTCTGCAGGCGGTTTTCCACGGCCTCGGCGATCTCGGCTAGCTCGCCGGTCAGCGTCGCCGGAACCCAGAACCACAGGATGCGGCCGTTGACCTCAACCTTGCCGCGCGTGTAGGTCTCGCCATCTCGCTCGATCGTCTCGGGAGCAGCCGCGAAGCAGCGCTTGCACAGGCAGGGAAGCACGCTGCCCTCTTCGTGACGCGCGACGTTGGCGGGACCCGGCGGACGCGGGGTCTTGGGCGCGCGCAGCGGAGCGGCCGCGAGCAAAAGTTCAGCATCGGCAGCGGTCAGCACGCGCGGCGTCTGCAGCGACATCGCCAGCGAGCCCTTGCCAGCCGAAAGGCCCTTGCCTGACTCGAATCGCAGCTGATCTTTGACCGCCGTGATATCGGCGATCGGGCGCCGGTTGCGCCCCGCGGTCCAGGCTTCTCCGTCGAAGCTCGGCGACTCCAGCACGCCGACCAGCCACAGCGCTTCCTCTTTTTTCGCGGTCGGTCGCACCGTGACCAGAAACAGCCGGCCGCCTGTCCCCAGCTTCTCTAGCTGCTTGTTGGCGCTGTGATAGGCCTGGGTCGACCACAGGCTCCCCACGCTTTTTCCACGCGCCGCCTTCTCAAAGATCGCCTTGCTGACGATGGCCATGACGTCGGGCATTGTTGTTACTTTACCGGACTTCGGGGGCGGCTCTCCGCAGTCTTTTCTGTGCCTCGCGGCCCGTCGGTGAAGGGGGCGGGAGGCGATAAGCCAAGCCAGGGCGGCAGCAGCCAGTCCGGGCGGCAGGCTCGTGATATGAATCGGCCATGGCACGACTGCAAGGCAAGGCCTGCCTGATCGGCGCAGGCTCAAGCGGCATCGCGGCAGCCAAGGCGCTGCATCAAGCCCGAGTCCCGTTTGACTGCTTGGAAGCGAGCGATCGCATCGGCGGCAACTGGGTGTTCGGCAACTCGAACGGCATGTCCTCGGCCTATCGCTCGCTGCACATCAACACCTCGCGCGATCGCATGGCCTACAGCGACTTCCCCATGCCGGCCGACTATCCCGATTTCCCACATCACAGCCTGATCGCCCGCTACTTCGAGTCCTACGTCGATCACTTCGGCTTTCGTGGTGCGATCCGCTTTCAGACCCGCGTTGAAAAAGTCGAGCGTACGTCCGCTGGGCGCTTTGTTGTGCGCAGTGTTGGCAGGGCATCAGATGGCCAGCCAGCCGCGCCCGTCGTCGAAGAATACGGTGCGGTGCTGGTCGCCAACGGTCATCACTGGGACCCGCGCTATCCCACGCCGCCGTTTCCCGGAAGCTTTTCCGGCACGACGCTGCACGCCCATCACTACATCGACAACCGTCCGTTCGCCGGCAAGCGCGTGCTGGTGCTGGGCATGGGCAACAGCGCCATGGACATCGCGGTCGAGTGCAGCCAGGTCGCTGAGCGCGTGTTCTTGGCCAGCCGCCGCGGTGCCCACATCGTGCCGAAGTACATGTTTGGCCGGCCGCTGGATACCTGGCTGACCTCGCCGCACTGGCCGCTTTGGATCAAAGAAAAGTTGGGCCGACTGATGTACCAGATTGCCGTCGGCGATCTGACGCGCTACGGCCTGCCGCAACCAGCCCACCAGCCGCTGCAGGCCCACCCGACGATCTCGTCCGATATCTTCCTGCGCTTGGGAAGCGGCGACGTGCTGCCCAAGCCCAACATCGCCGAGCTATGCGGTGACGAGATCGCGTTTCTAGATGGCAGCCGCGAGCGCATCGATGTGCTGATCTACTGCACCGGCTACAACGTCAGCTTTCCGTTCTTTGCGCCGGAGTTCGTGTCGGCGCGCGAAAATGAGCTGCCGCTGTTTCGCCGCGTGTTTCACCCCGACATTCCCGACCTGTGCTTCATCGGCCTGCTGCAGCCGCTAGGCGCGATCATGCCGCTGGCCGAGGCGCAGGGGCAGTGGGTGGCGGACTATCTGCGCGGGGAATATGAGCTCCCCAGTGCGACCGAGCAGCGCGCCATCATCGCTGCCGAGACTGCGGCGCTGCGCCGACGCTACGTGGCTTCGCCGCGTCACACCATGCAGGTCGATTTCGATCTGTACCTGCACGAGCTGCACAAAGAGCGGCAGCGCGGACGCAAGCGAGCGGCGGCGCGCATCCAATCGTCGCAGCCAAGCCCTGCATTTTCAGACCCGGCATCAACCACTTCCCGCTCATGAACCAGCTAGCCCTTGCTTCCCCTTCATCGCCGCGCGGCACGAGCGCTCTGACCCACCGCGGGCCAGCCATCGACCCGGTCGACCTGCGGGCCTGTCAGGCGCTGATCCGGCGGCACTCGCGCAGCTTCTATTTTTCGTCGCTGCTCTTGCCAAGGGCGGCACGGCAGCAGGCCTGGGCGATCTACGCCTTCTGCCGCCACGCCGATGACACCGTCGATGGCGATAACGATGGCCAGGGCAACGTCGCCGCCGACGCCGAGAGCGACACGGGGGTGCTGCTGGCCCGTGTGGGCGCGCTGCGCTCGCGACTGCAGGCCGTGTATCAGGCGGCCAGCGATGAACGTGGGGGCAACCCGCTTCACGATAGCCCCATTGATCGCGCCTTCTTATCAGTCGTGACGCACACCGGTCTGCCGCAGGCCGTGCCCGAACACCTGCTGCGCGGGATGGAGATGGATGCGCGCGGCCAGAGCTACGAGACCTGGGACGACCTGCTGGTGTACTGCTTCCACGTCGCGTCCACCGTCGGTCTGATGATGACCTACGTGCTGGGACATGTGATGCCACCGCGTGCTGCCGATGGCTCGCTGATCATCGAGCGCAGCGATGAGGTCTACCTGCGAGCCTGTGATCTGGGGGTCGGCATGCAGCTCACCAACATCGCACGCGATGTCGGGGAAGACGCTCGCCGGGGCCGCGTCTATCTGCCGTATGAGCTGCTTTCACAGCATGGGCTGAGCAGCGACACCCTGCTGACCCTGGCGGACCGCGGGGCCGCAGCACCACCGGCCCTGCGACGCGCCGTGTCGGAGCTTTTGGCGCGCGCCGATCGCCACTACGAAGCCGCGCGCAGCGGCATTCCGATGCTGCAGCGTGGCGGACACCTGGCGATTGCGGCAGCGGAGTCGATCTATCGCGGCATTGGCGAGCGACTGCGACGCAGCGGCTGCGATCCGCTGACCGCGCGGGCTCGGGTGTCGGGCCTGGGCAAGCTGTGGCGTCTGCTGCAGGTGTTTCTTAAGGGCCAGATGCCGGGCGCGCATCGCCTGCCGCCGCGACGCACCAGCGGGCCGGCGGACGAGCTTCTGCGTCGGCTGTGCCAGAGCGCGGGCGTGATCTAGCGAGGTTATTCCGAGTACTGCGCGAGGACGGTCGAGGGCGGCCAGCTCTGCTGCGACATCGAGACGATGCGCATGCTGCGGAACAGGGCCATGGCCTGCGGGGCGTACTTGCGGCCAGCTTTTTCCGTGTACCACATGAAGACCGAGACAGCGGCGCGGGCCGAGACCTGGCCATCCTGCGGCACAAAGACGGTGATGAGCTGACCGGCGGCAATCTTCGGCTCACCATGCCAGCCGACGATGCGCACCAGGAACAGGCGACCGTGAACCGACTGTAGCTGCTCGGGCGGCGAGCGGCGCACGACGCGAAACAGCGGCTGCTGCGACAGCACTTCATCGACCAAGGCTTCGGGAGAGAGGATCTTGCTCGGGTGGTAGTAAAGCGGCCGGGTGCCGACGATGATGCAGGCATCCAGCTCGCCCGGTGGAGTGACGCGGGCCGCTCCACTTTCGTCGTTGTCGCCACCGATGCAGTTCCAGCCCGGTGGACAGTCGAATGCGACGTTCAAACCCATGTCCGTATCTCCATTGCCCCGGCCATCGCCTAACTACTCTCGTCGGCCGCCGCGCTACTGGCGACGGGTTTTGTAGATCTCTTTGGCGCCGTGCCCCAGCCACGCCATGTGGCCCTGCGCCTGCTTGCCGGCCTCGGACAGCTGCTGGGCCACGCCGCTGCCTAGCGCGTTACTCAGGTTGCCGACCGCCGCCATCGCCGAGTTCACCGAGTCGGTCTGCGCCATGCCGCGCACCGCACCGCCTGCGTTGCCGATCGCCGTCTTGCTGCCTGCGACGTTACCGCCGGCGACGTTGTGGCGACTTAGGTCCATGCCGTAGCTCTGGCTATCGCTCGACTGCGGCTCGTTGTGCACCGGGCCGTGCAGGAGGCTCATCAGTCCAGTCGGTGAGTCGACAGGGTCCAGGCCAGGCATGTTGTGCCGCGCCATGCCGATGAGCGTTGCGGTGGCGAGCAAGCCCTCGTGCGGACCGACGCCTCCTGCCTCTTTCGGCGCCTTCTGCTGCAGCGCCTGCATGCCGGTCGGGGCCGCTGCCTCGTCCTTCTCGCCATCCTCGTGATCGTGGTGCGCAAAGCCCGCCGGCAGCCCCTCGTCGAGCTGCTCCGGTGGTTGAGAAGCAAAATCAATGTCGGACATAACAGACTCCCATCTTCAGCGTGGATACGTCGCACAGAGCAGATGAACAGCCATCCTTAGTGTATCACGCGGCGACAGGCTCAGTCGACGAGGTGGGGATAGAGGCTGCCCTTTAGATAGACGTCTGGCGCCGGGCGCTGCGGCGGCAGTGGTAGGGCATCGGGATCACTGGGTTGCGCGACGCCCGAGCTGGGAGCAGACGCCACAGGCCGCGGTGCGGTCAGGGGTTCGCCATCGGCGAGGGGCGCGCTCGTGGGCCCGACAGGCGCGAGGTCAGATGGCTGCTCGGCAACCGTCCCATCGGTATCCGCGCTCGACTCACCAGCCGCCGCGACCAGCTCGGAAAGAGGCGGCAGTCCAGTCGCCAGCAGCTCGGCAGCAGGAGCCAATTCCGGTTCTTTCGAGGCAGGCGAAGCAGGCGGTGCAAGCTGAAGTGGGCGCGGCTGCGTACGCAGCTCGGCATCGCTGATCAGCTCGACCAGCTGATCACGTCGCAGGCCGATGCGCTCGGCATCACAGTCGATAAACACCATCATGTAGGCACCATAGCCAGCGTCGAGCACGGTATAGAGTCGAGCGCTCTCGATCCCGGTCTCGCGGCTCTGGCCGGTGGTCTCAAGCACCGTGACTTCCCAGGCC
The DNA here is from genome assembly GCA_937952145.1 of uncultured Myxococcales bacterium. Classification (GTDB taxonomy): domain Bacteria; phylum Myxococcota_A; class Polyangia; order Palsa-1104; family JAEUJZ01; genus JAEUJZ01. The sequence goes on along the minus strand of CALFYE010000309.1, from coordinate 5,753 downwards.
CCCAATCGCACGGCCAGGTAGTGCGACTCGCTCGTCACCTCGTAGTCGGGCTCGCTCTCTAGCGCCGCCTGCAATAGCACGGTCGGCGAGCGCGGCAGCGGCAAGAGCGGCGAGAGCAGCAGGGCCGCCGGCTCGAACGACCTGTCTTCCGCCTCCTCAATCGGCGGCACGATGAGCCATCCCGACGTCAGATCAGCCAGTGCGGGCGGCAGCGCTGCGACCGCAGAGTCGGCAGGCGCCCCCCCCGCCAGCCCTGCGCCCGCTTCGATGGGCTCGCCGGGCACGACGAGATGGCGCTGCGTCCAGCCGGGCGGCAGCCGCAGGTCGAGGATCATCGTGCGCGCGCCTCCGTCCCTACTTCAGCGTGTGAAGCAAGGTGCCGAGCTCGCCGCTGACCCACACGTCGCTGCTGTTCGAGCCCCAGACGCCGGTGAGGTTGTTGCGGGTGAGGCTGGTCTGCCCGCTCCAAGCCGTCCCGTTCCAGCGCAGGACCGTGCCCTTGGCGCCGACCGCCCAGACATCGCTGTCGCTAAAGCCAAAGACGCTGGCCAGATCTTCATTCACCGTGCTGCCAACCGGCGACCACATCACGCCGTTGTAGTGCGAGATGTACCCCATGGTACCCGTCGCCCAGATGTCGTTGTCGCGCGTGCCCCAGAGGCTCAGGACCGAGCCACTGAGGTTCTTGACGGCGATCTGCGGCCCGACCGGCAATACGTTGACGGCGATGTTGCCCCCACCTACCCAGAAGCTGTCGCCCGAGGCGCCCCACAGGCTGGTGAAGGTCGGCAGCGAGCCGGTCGACGACGACAGAATGATCGCACTTTCGGTCGCGCTGACGAAGTTGACGAGGTGATTTTCCATCGGCTTGCTGCTGGCGCCGACCACCCAGACACTGGATGCGCTGGCGCCCCAGACCGCATTCAGATCGGTGAGCACGGCGTTACCCAGGTTCTTGCTGGACCAGACCTTGCCGTCGTAGCGCAGGATGGTGCGGGCGTTGCCGACCGCCCACAGATCACTGGCGCTGGCGCCCCAGATGCCGTTGAGATCCTGGCTGGTCCCACTTGGCACCTGCGTCCAGGAAGTGCCGTCGTAGTGCTGGATCAGGCCGCCGGTACCGATGGCCCAGACGTTCTTGTTGTTGAAGCCGTAGATGGCGCGGATGCGCTGGCGCGGGTTCGCGGGCTTTCCGACCCAGCTCGTCTTGTAGTTGGTCAGCAGGCCCCCATCACCGCCAGCCCAGACATCGGCCGCATCGCTGCCACCCAGCGCGTAGAAGCCGCCAGCCTCGCCGTCACCGGTGACCATGGCGAAGCCCCCCCCACTGTCGCGCAGACGAACGCCGCCGGTTCCGGCGGCCCAGTAGGTGCCCGCCTTGGCCCAGGCAGCCTGCAGCGTGTTCGTGGTGCCGCTTCCCGGGCTGGTCCAGGTATTGACGGCGGTGCTGGTGATCAGTGTGCCGCCGACGCCAACCGCCACGACTTTGCTGGCATCGCCACCGACCCCCAAAAGATCGGTGCTGACGCCGGTGTTCATCTCCAGCCCCCAGCTGGTGCCGTCGTAGCGCAGGACGGTGCCGCCATTGGCAGCGACGTAGACGCGGTTCTTGGCGCTGCCCCAGATGGCGTTGAGCTGGTTCGTAGTGGGGCTGCCCACGCTGGACCAGCTTCCCCCGGCGCGGTCGTACTTCAAGATGACGCCGCCGTTGCCGACGGCCCAGACCTCGTCGGTTGCGCTGTTGCCCCACAGGCCGTGTAGCGGCTGGCTTGTCGGGCTGTTGATCGACTGGAAGGTGCCCCCCGTCGAGCGCAGGATGCGGCCGCCATCCCCGACGGCAAAGATGTCCTGCGCCGAGCCGGCCCAGATGGCGTACAGGTGATCGTTGACCGGGCTGTCCACGGCCTGCCAGGTCGTGCCGTTGTAGTGCATCAAGGCGCCGAAGTCGCCGACCGCCCAGACGTCGCTGGCACTCACCGCCCAGACGCCGCGGATAGGGTTGCCCTGGGGCACGGGACTTGACCAGCAGAACAGCTTGGGGCTGCAGGTCGGCACCATCGCGATCGGACAGCGACGCGGCTGCAGCGTCGTCAGGCGGGTATTGAGCGTCACCTGGTACTCCGGCGCCGCCAAGCCGCGCGACACCGTGCCCTCGGCCAACACGCAGCTAGCGCTGTCGAGCACCTGCATGTTCAGGTTCAAGCTGCCGGCCCGATCGCGCGGAATGCGCACACCAAAACGCGTCAGGCTGTTCGTCACGTCAAGCTGGTTACTGGCGGACTTTCCGTCGAGCATCGCCTTGACGGTGAGCTGGCTGCCATCCAGCGGCACGTTCTCGATCAGCACGAGCACGCTGAAGTTATCCGGGGTGCTGCCGCAGCCGCCGGATAGCAGCGCGACGACTCCCAGCACGCAAGACATCCCAGCCAAGGCACGCAAAGCAGAGTAAGGCGATAGCTGCGGGCGCATGGTTCTCTCTCTAAGCAGTGAGGGCTAAAACGTCGGAGTAAAGATGGGATCGGTCGGCAGGAACGGCTCGGCGGGGGGGCTGCGGGTCGCGACCGCTGCGCCGACTCCTGCGGCAACGCCACCGACGACGACGACCCCGACGATGGTCCAGAACCACCACTTCTTGTAGACCGGGGTGGCAGACTTTTCCGTCGCCGGAACCGTACCCAGCGCAGCGGCCGGCAGCGGCTGACTAGCGGGCGGCGGGGTGACCGTGGGCGGGGTGCCGGGGTCCGTGCTGGGCTCACCGGTGCCGGTCGGCGGCTTGCCGGTCGGCGGCGTAGTCGTCGGTGTGGTCGTGGGTTCAGGGGGGGACGACTCCAGCAGGGCCTTGGCCTGCTCGATGTACTTGTTGACGCGATCCAGCGTCGCCGCGTCGATGTTGAGCTCGGCCTTCTTGTAGCGCTCGTAGTAGGTGATGGCTTCCTGAGCGCGCCCCAGGCGCTGCAGCGTGCGGCCGATGTTGAGCATCAGCCAAGGCATCTGTCGTCGAGAGTACGAGGCCTGAAAGCCATCCAGCGCCTCGACATACTTGCCCTCGTCGTAAAGCTTGAGGGCCTTGTAGTACGAGTCGCGGCAGACGGCGTCCTTCAGGCAGCCATCCTGCTTGCTCTGCGCCTCGGCCGTCCGCGTGCCCCCGACGCCCAAGAGGAGCAGCACGAGAACAAGGAGCTTAGTCGACAATGCGCGGCTGCTCATCTTTACCACCGCTTGCACCCGAGGGTTTGTTCACGCCGGTCGTCGGTCGCCCCGGTCCTGTCACACCCAGTCGGCCGGGACGGGTTGGACCGACGGGACGCACTGGCCGCTTGGGCAGAGCATCCAAAAGCTCGCTGACTTTCTGGTCGGTTGCCCGATCCAGCTGCACCACTTTTTCGGCATAGCCGGTGAGCCGCAGGCGGACTTCCAGCTGACCTTCGCCCGCCACATCGTCCCCGCTCCACGGCGTCGTACCCAGCACCTTGTCGTCGCTCTTGCGCACGACCTCGGCGCCCGGCGGGTTCGTGATCAGGGTCCAGTGCACGCGGCGCGGCGGATCGGGGGGCTTGTTCACCACCGGCGTGAGGGTCGGCTGATCCTTTTCCACCTTCGGCGTATCGTGCAGACCTCGCCACAGGCCCAGCGTGACGCCGCAGATGGCGAGCAGTGCGATGCCGCCTGCGACGACGCGACGCCCAGAGCTAGGGGCAGCAACCGTCGCTTGCCCTGCCGACAGTCCCATCGTCGAGGGCGGCGCCGAAGTGCCAGCCGGCGTCAGGTGCGGCTGCGAGCCACTCGGCGTGCTCATCGCCCCCAGCATCGCCGGCGTCAGCTTGATCGCCTGCAGCACCGAGGTCGGATGGCGGATCGCCAGCTGGTCGAGCGCCGTCTGCGTCTCGGCCATCGTCGGGCGCTCTTCTTTTTTCTTGGCCAGCAGGCGGTGGATGAGGTTGGTCAGTTCATCCGGCAGATGCGGCGCTAGCTGCTTGAGCGGCGGCGGCGTCTCGTAGATGTGCATGGCCAGCACTTCGCCCGAGCCACCCGAAAACGGCGGTCGCCCCGCCAGCATCTCGTAGAGCATTACGCCCAGCGAGTAGACGTCGGCTTTGCCGTCGATGGCCACGCCGCCACGGCACTGCTCGGGCGCCATGTAGCGCGGCGTGCCCATCACCACATCGGTCGCGGTCTTGGGCGCCTGGCCCCCGTTCCCCTCGTCGTTTTCAGCCTGCGCCACTTTGGCGATGCCGAAGTCGAGCAGCTTCACGCGCTCGCGTCCCGGCATATCCGCGTCGGGATCGGGCATCAGCATCACGTTGTCGGGCTTGAGATCGCGATGGAAGATGTTCTTCTCGTGCGCCGCGGCCAGCGCCGAGGCAATCTGTCGCGACAGCCGCACGATGTCGGGCAGCCCGAGTCCACCGGGCCTCTTGACGCGCTGGCTCAGCGTCTCGCCCTTGAGGAATTCCATCACCAGATACGCCGTCCCATCGGGCATCTGGCCGTAGTCCGAGATCTGCACGACGCCGGGATGGTCGACGAGATTGACCGCTCGCGCCTCGTTCAAGAAGCGCGCCGCGATCGACGGCTCGGCGGCGTACTTGGGGTGCAAGATCTTGACCGCCACCCGACGGCCAATCGGATCCTGCAGCGCCTCGTACACCGCACCCATGCCGCCTTCTCCGATCTTGCGGACGATCTTATAGGGACCTATCCGGTCGTGAGTCACGATGAGGCTCTCGCCTGAACTATATCATCGTGAGGGGGCTCCTGTCTCGGTCCTCGTTGCAGGGGACCGGCACAGGCAAGTGCCCGCCGCGGTGGCGTTTTTTACCGCTCCCCACAGGTCGAATGGGTGAGCCGCCTGCCCACACCGGCTGATGTCGACATCGGTGTTGGCGTCGCTGACCCGACGAGGTCTCGACCCTGGCTCGCTGGGCTAGGCTAGGCGGGGCCTGACTGGCCCTAGTCCTCGTCGGAGGAATCGGTCAGCGCGCCCAGCGCCGCCCCCGCGATGACCGCGCCAATGGCGAGCCCGGTGTCGATGCCCGACGAGCCCGAACCGCCGCCTTCGTCCTCATCGCTGCCTTCGTCCATGGGCTCGGGTGGAAGCTCACCTTTGCGCACCGCGTAAAGCGCCCACTCTTGCTTGCCTCCGCTTAGCTTGGTGCCGCAGTACGTGCAGGTCACGGCATCGGAGGCGGTGAGCTGGCCGCCACACTCCGGGCAGTCGAGCGAGCACAGACCGCGCTTGAACTTGGCGTGCTGTGGCGCATCGGCAGCGCGCGCGAGCTCAAAGTTGTGCACGTCGAAAGCCGCCTCGGCACCATCGACGGAGGCGCTCCAGCGGATCTCGATGACCGCCCGGTCATGGGTGCGACGCTTGTGATCTTCGACCGGCGACAGCGACTTCAGCTCCGCGCTGCCCACCGCGACATCGCGCAGCTTGGCTGGCTTGAGCAGGATCTCGCCGGCGTTTCCGGCGTCGCTCGGATCCTTCATGCAGAAGCGCGCCAGCTTCTCGGGCTTGCCGCTGCTGCGGGCTTCGATCCACTTCCAGAAGATGACCGAGGCCCGATCTTCCAGCTCCTGCCGGCTGATCGTCGCGTCGCGCCCGCGCAGCTCTTCCAGACCCGGCAGCTCGTCGAGGATCGCGCCAGCCCGCCACTCTTCCGGCTGCGTGATCTCGGCCAGCACCCAGTCATGCTCGCCGGAGTTGATGAGCGCCTGGCAGTACTCGCACTTGACCACCTCCGACATCGGCAGGT
>CALFYE010000308.1 GCA_937952145.1 uncultured Myxococcales bacterium | reverse complement strand
TGGGCTCGGGCTGCTATCGCATCGGCTCGTCGGTTGAGTTCGACTGGAGCTGCGTCGGGGCGGCGCTTGCGGCGCGGCGGCTGGGCTATCGCGTCGCGCTGCTCAACTGCAATCCCGAAACGGTCAGCACCGACTACGATCTGTGCGATCGCCTGATCTTCGATGAGGTGTCGCTAGAGACGGTTCGCGAGCTCTGGGACTTCGAGAGTACCGACGGCACGGGCTTTGTCGGCGTGCTCTTGGCGATGGGCGGACAGACGCCGAATCGCTTGGCGCTGCCGCTGCATCGCGCGGGCATCCGGCTGCTCGGCACGCCGCCTTCGGCCATCGACTGCGCCGAGGATCGCGCCAAGTTTTCCGCGCTCTGTGATCGCTTGCAGATCGATCAGCCGCGCTGGACCGAGGCCGCGCAGATCGACGATCTCAACACCGCGGTGACCGCGATTGGCGGCTATCCCGTGCTGGTGCGACCGTCGTATGTGCTGTCGGGTGCGGCGATGCGCGTGGCCCACAGCGCACCTGCGCTGCGGCAATATCTCGACGGGGCGACGCGGGTTACGCCCGAACATCCAGTGGTGGTCAGCAAGTACGAACGCCACGCCCGCGAGATCGAATTCGATGCCGTGGCGCAAGACGGCAAGATCCTGCGCTGGGCGATCTGCGAGCACATCGAAGACGCCGGTGTGCACTCCGGCGATGCCACGATGATGCTGCCGCCACAGGATTTAACCGTCGAGACAGTGCGCAAAGTGCGCCGCATCGGGGCGGCGCTCCTGCGCGCGCTGCAGGTCACCGGGCCGGTGAATATTCAGCTGCTGGCGCGCGGTGACGAGGTCAAGGTCATCGAGTGCAACCTACGCGCTTCGCGCAGCTTTCCGCTGGTGTCGAAGGCCCTGGGCTGCGACTTCATCGCCATCGCCACGGGGGCCATGCTGGGCTCGGACGAGCCGCTGCCGCCGGTGCGCGATCCGCTGGATCTCGACTATGTCGTGGTCAAGGCGCCGATGTTTTCGTTCCGGCGACTGTCGGGCGCTGATCCGCTGCTCGGCGTCGAGATGGCAGCCACCGGCGAGGTCGGCTGCTTCGGCGATACGGTGGAAGAGGCGCTGGCCAAGGCCCTGCTGTCGACCGGCTTTCGCTGGCCGCGGCGCGGCGTGCTGCTGTCGCTGGGGACGATGGGCGATAAGTACCTGCTCATCGACGAGGCACGGGTCCTGTCTAAGCTGGGCCTGCAGCTTTATGCCACCGCTGGCACGGCCGAGACGCTGCACGCCGAGGGCATCGCCTGCGAGGTGGTCGACAAGGGCGAGGGCGGGCCGGAGTCTTCAGCGCTGCGGCGGCTGCGACAAGGGGCCATCGATCTGGTCATCAACATCCCGCGCAGCTTCGATGAACAGGGACGCCCCGACGGATTTTTGATCCGCCGCGCGGCCATCGATCTAGAGATCCCGCTGCTCTCTGATCTGCAGCTTGCACGCGCAGTGGTGAAGATGCTGGCGCGTATGCAGCCGAATGTCGGCGCGGGTCCCGGCTCGCTGCGCGTGCTGCCTTGGCGGGCCTATCTCGATCGCGTGCCGTAGACCGGCTGACGGGCGGGCTGACGATCGCGAGCACCTTGGGGGCAGCCTCGCAGCGACCGGGCGCAAGACGGCCAGCAACCGAGCCGCGATCAGAGCGCGCCAGTAGAATTTTTGCGTTGCTTTTGCGTTCCAAGTCAGCTGATGTGAGGAGGGCTCTCTGCGTCGCCGTCCATGGGTCTACCCTCTGATGGCCGCCGTCTGCCACGGACCTCGCGAATAAGCCCGTACAGAAGGAGTACTCGACGTGCAAAACGGATGGAATCGACTGACTCGCCTACTTCGTGTCCCGGTCATGGCCCTGTCGCTGTGTGCGCTGCTCGGGCCGAGCCACGAGGCCCAGGCGGCCGCAGTCGGCGAAGAGCTGAAGAATGGCGAAGTGCGCGACGGCCGTAACCAGCCAGCCAGCCTGCCGGGCTTTGGCGAGCGCGTGCTGCTGATCCTTTACACCGACCCCGACGTCGCCAACCAGAACGACGCGTTCGCTGACTTGGTTAAGGCAGCCGGCCTGCCCAAGAGCCACTTTCAGTCGATGGGCATCGCCAACATGAAGGATGCGCCGATGAAGCCGAACTGGATCATCCGCAAGATCGTGCGCGACAAGGTCGAAAAGTACGGCGTCACCATCCTGACCGACCCCGATCGCCTGCTGATCAATCAGTGGGGCCTCGGCGACTGCAACAACCAGTCGGTAGTGCTGATCGTCGGCAAGGACAAGAAGCTGCACTTCTTCGAGAAAGGCCAGCTCTCGTCCGAAAAGTCGCAGGCCGCCCTCGCGAAGCTCTGCCAGCTGATTGCGGCGGATGGCGGGTCCGAGGCGCCGTCTTGCAAGAACCTGCCGAAGCCTGCTAACTAAGCCGGGCTTGTCTCCTTCCCCTCCGCAACGCACGCACACCTTCCCCGCACACTTACACCTTCGCCGACAGCGGTCTTTGGGCGCGCTCCTGCTTTTGAGCGGTGGCTTCGCCTGCGTCAGCGGCGGCAGTGATCTCGGCACGCCGGCTGAGCTGGCTCGTCAGCGCTTGCAGGCCGATGACTGTTCAATGGCGCTTGCCGTGTATCGTCAGCGGCTGCAGCTTCCGCCGAATGCCTCGGTGGTGGTCAGCAATCGCAGCAATGAACCGCTGCCGCTGCCCGAGCAGGATCGTCTGGCGGCGGAGTTTGCGCTGCGCTGTCAGGGCATGATCGGCGTCGCGCGCCGGGCCATCGTGCGCTGCTGGCTCGACTCGGCGGATGCGACGTCGTTTAGCGCCTGTAACGATCGCTTCTGAGCCAGCGCGACCGCGGGGCCTGACGCGCGGGCCTTTGCTACTTCAGAAGCTCGATGACGATGTGGATGCCCGAAAGGAGGGTGAGGGCGATGGCGAAGGGGATGTGGACGATCTTCCACTCGCGGAACATCGGCTCGATCTTCGGGTAGAGCACGCGACGTCGCTCGAACAGCGCAAGCTCGGTGGCGACGAAGGCCACCTTGGTGCGGGCCTTGGCGTCTTTGATGCCTGAGAGTCGATAGCGCAGGATCGACGGCTGGAACGGCCGGGCGATGGCGTCCCAGATCATCATGCGCAGCGCCATCCAGCCGGCGCCGACGCCCGACAGCTTGGGATCGGTGACGCGCGCGAAGTGCTTCTTCAGCGAGGCGTAGTAGCGATCGGCCACGTTTACGCCGGCGTGGCGGTTGCGCATGTCGGCGAGCTTGCGCTCGTACTCCATGACCAACAGCGAGGCCTGCGACGCCAAGTCGGGAAGTTCCGTCGACAGGTAGCGACCGATGACACCCGAGATGACCGTGGCCAGCATGGCGTAGATGGCCAGCGACACCCAGTTGTCGAGCTTGGCGGCGGTGTGCAGACCGACGAGCACCGGGCCCATGGTGCCGGCCCAGACGTGGTAGTCGAACATCGCCTGCTGCCCGCCCAGCTTTTTGAGCCGCGGCACCCACTTGTGCACCGAATAGAACATCGACGAGAACATGATCACCGTGCCGATGTAGCCCAGCCACAGGGCAAACGGCGCACCGGGACGGAAGTCGATGTTGGCCAGCGCCGTCTCGGGATCGAGGTGCAGCGGGTGATCTTCAGGCAGGTACTTGGTCAGGTAGTAGAAGAGCAGCGATAGCTCGGGCCACTCCTTGCGCAGCGCGATCTCAACGATGCAGCCGATGGTGCCAAGGAGCGAAATCAGCCACAGCCAGCCGGTGCGGAAGCGCTGCTCCTGCTTCTTGGCCTTGTCGTCTTCTTCCGACAGGCCCTTGTAGAACTTCTTGGGATCGAAGATCTCGTTGACGTCGAACATCACCGAGTGCTCGAAGCCCTTCTTGGCGGCGTCGGCCATCGAGTCGGTGCGCTCGGTGAAGGCCGCCTCGGGCGGAATCTCCAGCAGGGCCGAGGTCGGGCAGGCGCTGATGCAGGCCTGATCTTCGTAGCTCACGCAGTGGTCGCACTTGCTGGCGATGCGACGCAGCTTGGCCTTGCGCGGCTTGCCCTCGCCGTAGGCCAGCTTGTTTTCCTTCTGCAGGCGGATCTGCAGGAGCGGCTTCTCTTCGAGATCGTGCATCTCGATGGCGTCGTAGGGACAGGCCAGCGCGCACAGCGAGCAGCCGATGCAGGCGTCTTCCAGGATGACGACTTCTTTTTTGTCGTCATCGAACTTGATGGCGTCGTAGGCGCAGGGGTCGATGCAGCGCTGATCGACGCAGGTGTGACAGCAGTCGACGAAGTCGAGCGCGCCCAGCACCTTGCCGTTGAGCGACAGGCGCTTGACGCCGTAGCGGGCCTCGCAGGCCTTCTCGCACTCGTAACACTCAATGCACTTGTCTAGCTCGCGAACGCGCAGCGACATCGCCACCGACAGTCCGTGGCGCACGAAGAAGTCGGCGACCAGCGAGCGCGCACCAGTGTTGGCGTTGAGACGACTGCGGGCAGCGTCGGTGGCCCGGCGTAGACGATTGCCGAAGAACTGGTAGGTGCGTCGCCACATCTCCAGCCGCGCCATCGAGATGCTGAGCAGGCGCACGGGCGTGATCGCGTACACCGCGACGTTGGCGGCGTCAGGCGCGCGGTTGTCGAGCGTGATCAGATCGCCCTCGGAGAACAGTCCAAGGTTGGTCTCGCACATGCGGATGAGCGGACCCACCTCTTGGCGGCGCTTCATCTCGCGCTTCTCAGCTTTTTTGTCGCCGGCCTTGTACGCGGCTTGCGCCCGGCGCTCGCGATCGAGCACCTCGGCGTTGAAGCGCGCCATCGAGGCCTGCCCCTCGACCATGAGCAGCGCGCGGCCGTTGGTGTCGAGCAGTAGGTCGCGGCCCGAGCGCACGAGCTTGAGATCGCCGGCTTTGATGGCGTCGGTGATGAACTGCGGGTTGAGACCGTTGAGCAGCGGCGCTTCGCGCACCGCTTCCCAGGCTTCGTCGTTGGGATCCTTGCCGACTGGAGCAGACGGAGCGGCCGCCCCCGCTGCGCCACCGGCGAAGAAGCCCAGGAACTTGCCGACGATGGTGCCCTCGGTCGGTAGGTCCTCGTCTTCGCCGAGCTTCTTCTGTGCACTTGGCTGCTGCAGGAACTTGTCGAGCGAGCCCATCATCGTGGCTTCGCTCTTGCGCTGCTCGGCCGCCTCTTGCTGGACGAGCAGACGGCCGGGATCGATCGGTGTGACCTTGGCTTTGCTGCGGGCCTTGACGTCCGCCACCGGCTTCTTGCGGTTGCCCTTGGCGTCGACGGTGCCGCTCTGTTCCGAGGTGATCGTGTGCTCGCCGCCACCGGGGGCTCCGCCCTTGGCCGCAACGCTGGCGAGCAGCGAGGCGACGTTGAGCCCTTCGATCATTCGCGTCGAGTCGTTGTTGGGCACTGGGGCCGAGGCAGCGGCCATGACCGGGATGTCGATCATGCGCGTCGCCTCCTCGCCGCCGCCATAGGCTGGGGCGCGGACCACCGGAATGTCGATGCTGGGCCGGGCCGGGGTGGGCGGGTTGCCGCGGGCTCCCGGCAGACCGGGGGTGGCCGGGCTCGGTGCGCCGTAGCTCCCCAGGCTCGGCGCGGTGAAGGCGACGGTGGCCTCACCACCGCCCTGTGGGATCGGCGGAGTGGACATCATCACCGTCGATTCACCCAGACCCGGCGGGCTTGGCGCGGCCGGAGGGGGAGCCGGCTGCCGTCCCGAAGGCGCGCTGGCTGCCGGTCGCTGCGGAGCCGGAGCTGGAGCGGCCGGAGGCGGCGTCAGCGACACCGCCTTGAACTGGTTGGTCATGCGGATGGGCTTGGGCGGCGGCGGCCGATCGTCCTCGTCGTCACCGGCCAGCGTACCCAGGGCCGCTTTCGGCGGAGGTGGAGCACTCACCGCACGCGGTGGCGGCGGCGGGGCAGCCCGGGGAGGGCCTGGCTTTGCTGAGTTGTTTGAGCCCGATCCACCGCTAGGCGGAGCCGGAGGGCGCACTGACATCGTTACCTCTACAGCGGCAGCGTTGCTCTAAGGGCGAGGAGCGGTCGCGCTGGGCTGTCGCGTCGAATGCCGTCCTGAGGGAGCCACGATGCCGCAAGGCAGATCTACGCGTCTACTTTATCACGATTCGCGCTGTCCTTTCGCGGCGGAACAGAAAATGCTGACGTACCGTTATTTCAGGGTGCCTGGCTGGCTGACACGGCAGGGGCAGGTGGGCGACAGCCCAGTCGATCTTTGCCCCCCACAGAGAACCCCGCCTAGTCCGGGGCCGCGGACCGGCCTGGCCCAGTTGCCTGCCCGTCGCTGATCTGCGCTTCGGCGCTGGCAAATCTCCGCAAATCGCGGATACGAGGTAAGCTTCTCAATGTCCATGTTCGCCAACCTCACCTCGTTAATGAAAGCCGGGGGCTTTACCCTGGCTGCGATGTTGCTGTGCTCGGTAGTGGCGCTTGCCGTCGCCATCGAGCGCGCAATTTACCTGTGGAGCTTCACCGATCGCATGCGGGCCCTGTCCGAGTCGGTCAAGCGCTGTCTGTACCGCGGCGCGTTGGCCGAAGCGCGCACGGCGTGTGAGCGCAGCAAGTCGCCGCTTGCCGACGTCATGCTGGTGGGCTTCGAGCGCATGGGCCGTAGCTCACCCGAGGTGCTGGGGGCTGCGGTCGATCGCGAGCGACAGCGCGTTGCTTTGGGCATGCGCGGACCCCTGTGGGTGCTGGGCACAGTCGGTGCGACGACGCCGTTTGTCGGCCTCTTTGGCACGGTGGTCGGCATCATGGCGGCCTTCGAGGCGATTGGGCGCAGCAAGCAGGCCGGCATCGAAGTCGTCGGTCCCGGCATCGCCGAGGCCCTCATCTCGACGGCTGTCGGCATCGGCGTGGCGGTCATCGCGCTCCTGTTCTTCAACTATTTTCAGGCTCGGCTGTCACGCACCAACGTGGAGCTTCGGCTCTTGGTCGAGGAGTTTGTCGAGCTCCTGCGTGAGCATGCGGGTACGTCCAAGTCAAAGACCGCGTCCGCTTCGAAGGCCGCGGACGAGCGCGTCGGCGGGGGCGAGGATCAGGGCAAGGACGCGACCGAAAGCAGCGCTGCGAACTAAGGCTGAGACGGCGCGAAGCAGAGGCAACACACCATGGCGATAGGCAAAGTGCCCGGGGAAGGCGACGTTGGCGACGAAGAAGGCATCTTCGCCGAGATCAACATCACGCCGCTCACCGACATCTTCCTGGTCTTGCTGATCATCTTTATGGTCACTTCGTCGGTGATGGCCGACGCTGGAGCGCGCAGTGGCTTGCGTGTAAATCTGCCGAAAGGCGCGACCAAAGAAGTTCAGATCAGCAAGAAGGATCTGACGATCGCCATGGCCCCGGACGGCAAGATGGTCGTACGCGGGCAGGCGGTCGACGCCGCTCAGCTACAGAAGCTGTTCGACGAGGCCAAGGCCGAAAACCCCGAGACCCAGGTCATCATCCAGGCCGACGAGACCACCCACCACGGACGTGTCGTATCCGTCATGGAGCTTGCAAAAACAGTCGGGTTACATCGCTTGGCCATCGCTACCAAGCGCGCAGGCAAGTAACTACCTCGCAAAATTTGCCTGCGTTTACCTAAAGAATTGCTGCGACCTAGCTGGTGTATTCCTCGACCAAGTGGACCAGATCGTCGGCGCGCTGAGGGTTCGGTAAGTAGTCCTGCACGCCGTGCTGTGAAGCCTCCATCAGCTCGTCGTGGTCGTCGGAAAACACGATCATCGGCAGGCTGCGTAGGGGGCTGCGCTGGCGAAGCTCGCGCAGGAAATCGGGGCCCCCAAGCTGGGCGATGAAGCGCCAGCTAAACAGCACCACGGTGACGCTGCGTCGCTGCACCAGCGTGCGAGCCTCGCTGCTGTCCATGGCGACCAGCGCCTGATGGCCAGCTTCTCCGAGGCTGGCAATGACGCTGTTGATGATGGCTGGGTCATCATCGATCAGCAGCACCGTCGCCGGGGCGGTCGCACTGCTCTCGGAAACCGTCGTGTGGCGCGCGGCCAGAAACACGCTGCCCAGCTCTGCCGATGTGCCGGGTGAATCCATGTGCGACAGATACCTGCATTTACTCCCTATGGTCAAGGAATATTCAGACCAGTGTATGTAAGGAAGCCTGCGATCAAGTAGTTCGCGCAGGTCCTTCAATTGGCATAGAGACCGGATGTCTTGGGATGTTGGCGCGGGCTGACCAGCGCTTGGGAAGGTGCAGCCGGTCGGCACTTCCGGGTCAGGGGTGCCGCGGCTCTGCGTCAGGGGCGGAGGCGTCTGCTCCGGCCCCGGCTACTTGCTTGGCTGCAGTTTGGCGAGCGCCGCTTTGATCCCGGTGTCGTTGGGGTTGGCGGCGAGCACCGCTTGGTAGGCGGTAATCGCTTCTTCTCGACGACCAATGCGCTCAGCCGCCTCGGCAAGTATGCGCTGCGCCAAGATCTCGGTGGCGGGTGCATAGCGAACAATCGAGTAGGCGGTACGAAAGCTGCGCTCAGCTCGGTCAGGTTGTCCAAGGCCCGCGAGCGCGAGGCCTCGCAGCAGGAAGGCCTGGGCACCAGCCACACCTTCCAGCGTTTGTTGTAGAGCGATGACGGTCTGAAGCGCTTCGTCGTGTTGTCCTTGCCCAATCAGGTCGCGGATACGCGAAAGCTCAGCCCAGGTCGGGTCATTCATCGCAGGCTCTCCCGGAACGAAATATCAGAACGAACGTCCACAGTTAGCCCTCAGCCGGTACGCACAGAGGAGCGTCCTATTATATCGACCCTGTTTGCGAAAACGAAGGCGGAAAAATGCACTTCTTATGTGGGTGGGGTATTACCGAATGTATGACTGTAGAACGACCTCGGCTTGTGGGGATGAGTTCGCCAAGTCCGACGGGAGTAGGCGCTTTTGCGGGGCGCTGCAGGTCTTGGTCTGGTAGGGGAGTTCGCGGTATGAAGCGCAGATGTCGCACACTCGCCATCGCGCCGCCGGAAACCGGTCTCCGGTCGCCAGCCGTCCCCGTCCCAGCCAGCCGGTGAGCGGGGCCGCGGGGCACGCACCCTCGTCGCTCTCGCCCGCCACCCGTTTTTTTCTTCTGTACAGCCCGGTGTGGGTCGCGGCCGTCGCTGCGGTGTTGTTCTCGGGCGCTTTTTCCCGCTGGCACGATCGCGAGTACCTGCTGTTCGGCTTCTCCATCGCGGCGCCGATCTGGTTGTGGCCCGTCCTGCGCTCCCGACGGAGCCCGACGCTGGCTAGCGCGTCCAGCGGGCAGCAAGGTGCCAAGCTTGCCCTGTTTGTGACGGCGCTGAGCTTCCTGCAGAACTACTTTGGCACGCCGTTTTTCACGCGCTGCTTTGGGCTCGAGTATCGCTTTCCGGCTCGCATCGCCCTCAACGGCTACCCTGTCTTCCTGTCGCTTTTGACCGTTGCCTACTTCGCGACCTACTTCGCGGTGATGTCGGCCGGTCTGCGGCTGGTCGAGCGACTGATGGGGCGGACTCTCGCCAGCGCTCCCCGATTGCAGCGACTGTGCCGGCTTGGCGTGACGCTGATCCTGGCGTACTGCATGGCGTTCGTTGAGACGCTGACGATGGCTACTGACCTGCTGGCTGGCTACTTCGCCTATGCCAGCAAGGAACGCATGCTGCTCGTCGGCTCGCTGTGCTACGGCACGCTGCTGTTCTGCTCTCAGCTTGCCTACCTGCGTATCGAGGAGGAGCCTGGGGGCCCGCGCTCATTCCGGCAGGTGATGTGGGATGCCCTGGCAGTGAGCATGCTGGTGCTGTGTCTCTATGAGCTATTTGCCTATCTGCTTGCGCGCTGGGCCTAGGCCGGTTCTTCCTCGCGAGGACGTCGCTCATCGACGCGAGTCCCCGTTCTGGTGGGCCTGTCTCCCATCGCACTACTCGCAAGGAGCAATGGATGTCTGTACCAGGCTCGCACTCTGAGTCAGAGCACCGTGAGAACCGTCTACGGCACGAGACCAGCCCGTATCTGCGCCAGCATATGCACCACCCGGTCGATTGGTGGCCCTGGGGGCGTGAGGCCTTCGCTGAAGCGGAAGCCGGCGATCGGCCGATCCTGCTGTCCATCGGCTACTCGGCCTGCCACTGGTGCCACGTCATGGCGCACGAGAGCTTTGAGGATGCGCAGACGGCAGCGCAGCTTAACCGCGACTTCGTCAACATCAAGGTCGATCGCGAGGAGCATCCCGACGTTGATCAGCTCTATCAACATGCGCTGCAGATCCTGGGCGGCAACGGCGGCTGGCCGCTTACCATGTTCCTGCTGCCGACGGGCGAGCCGTTCTACGGCGGTACCTATTTTCCTCCTGCCGAAGCCTACGGCCGGCCCTCGTTCCGGCGAGTTCTCGACGCGGTCAAGGCGGCCTATGTCGGCGACCGGGCTCGCCTGATCGACCAAGCCGGGCAGATCCGCGCCGCCCTGCGCGAGCTAGAGAGCCGGGGGGCGGGAACCCCGAGCCAGCCCCGCCCAGCGACGCCAGCGGCCGGGCTTGAGCTCCGGCTGGGTGATCCTCACAGTGAGCTGAGTCCGACGATTCTTGGCCGCGTGTGCACCCGCTTAGCCAGCCGCATCGATCGTCGCGAAGGGGGCTTCGTCGGCGCTCCAAAGTTCCCCAATCCCACGGTGCTGTCCCTGTTCTTGCGCAGCTACGGCCGAACGCGCGAGCGATCCGACGCAGAGCCCGCCCTGCTGACGCTAAGCAAGATGGCGGCAGGCGGCATCTACGATCAGCTGGGCGGCGGCTTTGCGCGCTACTCCACCGACGCGATCTGGCGGGTGCCGCACTTCGAAAAGATGCTCTACGACAACGCGCAGCTCCTGCGTCTGTACGCCGAGGCGCATCACATCCACGTCGCCCATGGCGAAGCCGCGGAGGCCTCCCGCTGCGTCGAGGTTGTCGTTGAGACGCACGGCTGGCTGGAGCGTGAAATGCGTGACCAGGCCGGCGGATTTTTCGCGGCGCAGGACGCGGATAGCGAAGGGGTGGAAGGCAAGTTCTTCCTCTGGACCCCCGAGCAACTAGAGGCGATCTTGCCCTCTGACGACGCGCGACTTTTTGCCCGCTGCTATGGCGTGCGACCGGGGGGAAACGTGCCCGATCCGCACGGGCATACCCCTCCCGGCAGCAGTGTCTTACACGTCGTGGAGCTGCCGCAGGGGGCCGATGAAGCGGCTCGGCTAGCCGAGGCCAGAGCCCGCCTGTTTGCCGCGCGTGCGGCGCGCATTCCCCCGGGTACCGACGACAAAGTGCTCTGTGGCTGGAATGGCTTGGCGGTGACTGGTCTGGCTGAAGCCGGACGTCTGCTGGATTCCGCTCTGCTTGTGGCCACTGCCAAACGGGTGGCGAACTTCCTCTTTTCGTCGATGTACGAGGCCAATCAGAGTCAGAGCAGTCCCCAAGCAAGCCTGCGGCGCACGTACAAGGGCGGGCAGGCCAAGCTCCCTGCGACGCTGGATGACCATGCATTTCTCGCCGAAGGGCTCTTTCATTTAGCCTTCGCTGCTCGCGATCTGAGCTATCTCCGATGGGCGTGCCAGCTCACCGACGATCTGCTGCGTCAGTTCTACGATCGCGAGCGGGGGCTGTTCTACCTTGGGCTGGGCGAGAGCGACGGGGTGCGCCTACCGATTCGTCCGGTGAGCTATCAAGACAGCGCGGTCCCGTCTGGGCTCAGCGTGGCCTGTCTGAACCTCCTGCGTCTCTCGGGGCTGTTTGCCTCATCGACAGGGACACCGATGCCGCAAGTCGTACGCTATCGCGAGATCGCCGAGAGAGTGCTTGGGCAGCTGGCGGAGCCGGCTTTGCGCAGTCCATTCGGGCTGTCCAACGTCTGCGCTGCGCTTGATCTGCTGACGCATGGCCTCTTGGTGACCGTGATCGTCGATCCCCTACTCTCGGCCAGCGACGATCCTAGCCCCAGCGCTGCCCCGCTCTTATGGGCTGCGAACAGCGGCTACGTCCCCGACCATGCCGTCCTACTCTGTCACCCGGACCGGCCACTGCCCGAGGGGCTGGATCACCATCGCAGCGGCAAGTCGGCTAGCCACGGGCAAGCGGTGGCCTACGTCTGTCGCGGCCCCACTTGCAGTGCGCCCATCGTCGACCCGCAGGCCCTCCGTCGCTACCTTGGCTCCCCCTGGTCAGTCCGCTAGCGAAGCTACAAAATCGCGGCCTTCCCCTTGCCAAGCGCGCTCGCATTCGCTACGTTGCGGCTCCGAATGGGGCTTAAAGCTCCCATGCCATCCTATCTTCAGACGGCAAGTGGCCGTTCCCAGACAACGCGATCGAAAAAAACACTCGGGCACAGGCTCTCGGGCCCATAGCTCAGCTGGTTAGAGCGGCCGGCTCATAACCGGCTGGTCCCTGGTTCAAGTCCAGGTGGGCCCACCGAAACGTCACTGAAACCTCGCACCATTACGAACGCCACCGGCGTCAAAGTCGAAAAAGAGCGAGCACTGGAGGAACCTACGTTGCGCGACCAACTCAAGCTGCTCGAAGAGCTTCAACGTCACGATGCTCGACTGCAAGAGCTCGAGAGCGTCATGAAGTCTCTTCCCGAGAAACTGCGAGCGGCGGAGAACGCTCTTGCCGAGCTCGAAAAGTTGCTGTCCAAAGAGCGTGATGAGCTGCTCGATACCGAGGCCTTTCGTCGGTCGCAGGAAGACGATCAGCGAGACGCCGAGCAGCTGCTGAACCGGGCCAAGTCGAAGCTCTCTCAGGTCAAGAACCTGCGCGAGGCCAACGCCGTACAGCGCGAAGTCGAGACGACGCGCCGGCAGATGGACAGCCGCCAGGAAGACGTTCATAAGCTGGCCGAGGCTCTGGATCAGCAGCGCCACAAGATCGACGAGCACGAGTCCCGACTGGCTGCCGAGCGCAAGTCCGTCGAAGATCAGCGTGGGCTTGTCGACCAGAAGCTGCGCGAGATCCAGGCGCAGCAGGCCGAGATCCGTGTGGCGCGCGAGGCCACGGCCAAGCTGGTCAAGCCTGATGTGCTACGCAAGTACGGCACGATTCGCATGCGCCGTGGAATGGCTGTTGTCGCCGTCAAAGATGGCACCTGCCGAGGCTGCAACATGAACATTCCGCCGCAGCTTTACAACGTGCTGCAGCGTGGCAGCTCGCTGGAACTCTGCCCCAACTGCAACCGCATCATCTACTGGGCCAAGCTGCTTGAAGAAGAAGCCAATCCATAAGCTCCTTCTTAGCTGCGCGGTGCTGAGCGGCTTCCTAGCCTGCACACCGCGCGCACCGCTGGCCCCCGCTTGTCGCCCTTGGCAGACGGCGGATACCAGCACCGAACCTCCAGCGCACTGCCTGTTCTTTCCCCGCGCCATCGCCATGGATCCCCTTGGCGATGTCATGTACGCGGTCAACGCCAATACAGACAGCACATTTGGCGGTTCGACGTTGGTGGCGATAGATGTGCTGCGGTACGAGCACGCCGTCAGCTGCTTTCGCAAGTATGGGCGGGGCGTCAGCAACGACGCAGACTGTGGACCCGCAGTCAGCTGCGAAGATTTGGGATCGTTCGACAGCACCACAAGTGTTGAGCAGACCGAAGCTGCCGAGGCTGCTACGGGCAAGCCGGCGGCGTACTATGACCGCTGCTACTGCGACTACGACCTCGACGACGAGCAGATCCCTTTTGGCCTGAATAACCAGCAGCGCCTCGTCAACTGCGAGTCACAGCGCTTCATCTTGGCGGATCAGACCGTCAAGGTCGGTTTCTTCCCGTCTAGCGTACAAATCCTGGCCGAAGATCCACCGGATTGGTCCAAGGTCGCCGAAGGGGCTGAGCTTCGACGCGGCTTGTACATCGCAGTGCGCGGGGATCCGTCGATCACGTTTGTGGACGTTCGACGTCCCTATCGGCCCGCGCGTGTGCCAACCCAAGGTCCCGGGCTGCAGATGAGCTGCGGTGATGCCGCCAGCGACGCGATTCGTCACGAGCCTGGCCAGCCGTATGCGCTCCACCTGTGTTCCGACAGCAATCGGGTGCAGCGCACAGCCGAGGAGGTCTTGGTCGATCCCTCCAATCCTGACCTGGGCTGGCAGCCTCGCCTGCGGGTGCCCACCGAGCCGATGGAGATCCAGCTCGACCGAGGCTGTGTCGAACCCGGGGCTCAGCGACAGCGCGGTGGTGGCTGTACCAAGGATGATGGCAAGGGGGGACGGGCGCCGGCCACGTACTACCAGTATCTCGTCGCGACCCATTTGGCTCGTGGCGAGATCTCAGCCTACGACCTGGGCACGAGCCCGCAGGTTCCGCAGCCTCCCGAGCTTCGCGACGTCACGAATCCGCCGCTGATAGCCGCTGATCGATCGGGGCGAGCAGGGGCGGTCGCCTTAGCGCCTCGGCTACCCGGAGATCTCAGCCAGCCCTGGTATGTGAGCAGTCGCTTGCGCGGCAGTGTTGCCACGTTTCGTCTAGACGGGCCTGACATCACACGCTCTGGGCCAGCTCCCTTGGTGGTTCCTGGGCTCAGCTTTCGAGTCGGTGATACGTTTTCGCCGGCCTTCGACCAGGATGTCCGCGATCTGAAGTTCGAACCGGGAGGCAATCGCGCCTTTGCAACGATTTATCAGCCCCCCGCGCTCGTCATGCTCGATACCAGCACGCGGGGCGCCAGAGGAGTGCCGCTGAACCAGGTTACGGGCGCCGTCAACCTCTGCCTCGGGCCCGAACGCAGCGCGTTTGTTTCGGTGCCGCGGCGCTTCATGGGACAGACGGTGCGGCAGAACCTCGTCTACGTGTCCTGCTATCTGTCCGGCCAGCTTGCCGAGGTCGATGTCAGCAATGGAGAGCTCACCAGCATCACCCAGCTTGGTCGCGGTCCCTTCAAGATCGCGCTCAACTTTGGGCAGGACGACCCCTCGGCCGCCATCGATCCCTGCGCTGACCCGTACATCAGCGATGACGAATCAGCCACTCGTGGCGTGATCTGCCCCCACGCTCCCGGCTTGCGCCCCTACCCCATGGGGCCCACGCAGCCAAGCCTGGGGCCCCGGGCCTACGTCAGCATGTTTTTCGACAACGCGATTGCCGCCGTCGACCTCGATCCGCGTAGCTCAAGCTATCGCCGCCTGATAGGGCGAATTGGGCTGCCCATTCCCAAGCAGGTGCAATAGTGCTGTCCCCGCCGCCTTCGGTTCACAGAAAGTCCCGAGTCCGTCTGTGGGCCACCGCTGCGATCTTGATGCTCAGCGTCGGGGTGAGCTGTGGCACGCAGCCTCTGACCACGCCGACCCGTGCCCTAGATCGCCCGAGTGATCTAGCGCTGTATTGCGTCGAGTACGAAGTCGATTCCTGTTTGCCGCAGGGCATCAGCCCCGACGCCGATCCTGAGGGATACTTGACGGCGTACTGCGGCCAAGTCGACTACGCCTCGCAGACCTACCCGCGGGCCACTGTGCTGCCGCTCGCGGAGTGCGAAGACGAGCCGAGTCGGGTGCGGATCGAGAATTACCTCTCGGCAGTTCGGCAGGCGGCCTTCATCACCGGGCGAGATGTCAACTATCCCTGCTGTGCGCCAGGCACGGCGCCCTGTGATACCAAGCACCCGGTCTGCTCGCGAAGGCTTCTCGCCGCACTCGTCACCAATACCGCCCGTGGCGAGCTTGCCGTAGCAGAAGTTCAGCAGCGCTCGACCGGGCCGGTCAAAAATGGCGTGTTGCGTAACCTGCATGGTGGCAAGCCCGGCTTCGGCTTTCTGCCGGTGGGGCGCCTGCCTGCCCATGTCCGGACGTTCTCTCCGTCAGAGTCCCGCTCGGGCAGCTTGATCACATCCCCCAATGCGTGGGGCGTTACCGCGAACGCGGGTTCATGCGACCTGTCGATTGTGTCGCTGCAACGCATCGCAGAGATCTCGGCCCGCGCCGACATCTGTGATCAAGCGGGTCAGTACTGCCCCGGCCAAGACTGCACCGCCGAGTCCTGCCCCAAGACTGTTCAGCCCTATCTGCCCGGCGTGGGGGGCGCGCGTCGTCCCCTGCAAGCTCGTCCCACCTGGATCGAGGTGGCCCCCTGGTCTTCTGGCACTCAGCGTGTGGCGCTGGTCGCCTACCCAACCTGCGGCGTGGTGGCTTCAGTCGCACTATCCGATGCCTCTGGGGCTTGTAGTCCCGAGGCGGGCTGCGGTCAGGTCCTGGATGCGCTCGGTTTTGACAAGACCGGCAAGCCCTATGTCTTGTCCGCCACCGACCTGGCCAATCTCAGCTGTGCGGCCGACTGCGGCCTTGATGGTGCAGGCAGCCTGATGCCGGATCCGGCATCCATCCCGACTGGCGGGGCGGGGCGGCCACTTGCCTATCCCTCGACTTTGGCTGTCGACACGCAGACCTCACGGCTATTTGTCGGGGATGCCTATGGCGATCGCTTGACCATCGTCGACCTCGACCTGTCAGGCGCTGGTGGAGCGCACTTCCGCGGCGCGCCTCGTCGCATCCAGCTAGATTTTGATGTTCTGCCGGAGTCTCTGCGCGGTGGCCAGCGAGGCACGACGGCGATTCGCATTGCCCGACGCACCGCGGCGGGTCAGTTCGCCTACGTCGCGGCAGCCGATGGCTCGATCCGAGTCGTCGATCTCGACCGCGAGGTCGAGTGCGAAACCAATCCCGATCCCCGCTATCTACAACAGCACGCGGGCGACACTGCGCGAGTCCTGCCCGATGAGCTGAACGAGAGCAATCTGCGTCGCTTGAGCTGTTTCCCCAACCGCCTCACGCCTCGCAATCCCTTGGCGACTGGACCGGGTATCGTGCCGCCGGGGGTGGGCTTGGCCAAGGACATTGGTTTCGTCCACCTTGACCTCCCAAGCTGCGATACGCGAGATCCGACATTGTGTCCCTTTGCGCCCGACGCGGACCCTACAATCTGGCGTCCCACCGTCGCTGCTCAGTGGGTCGGTGACTACGCATGGATTATCGGGGGGGGCGGCTTGCTGACGGCAGTGCAGCTCGCTGATTCTTGTCCGCAGCCATCGTTCCGCGCCTGCTTTCCTGAGCACGGAGCACTGCATCGTGTCGCTCTGCTCAGCACGCGGACGCAGGCCCAGCCGAACCCGGAGCTGATCAACCTGCCGGCCTATACCCAGGCCATCTCTCTGCGACCCATCGATCGCCTGATGAATGTTCGCCGGCTTGCGTATGGTCGCGGCGCTCAGGTCGATCCCACGCGACGGACCGCCGACATCGCGATCCCTCTGGCCGATAGCGATGGAGTCGGTCTCCCCATCTTCACCAGCCGGGTAGATGCCACAGCAGTTTCTTACTTCGGCACGGTCACCGACGAAAAGGGGGCGACCCGTCGCCGGCTGCTGCTGCCGGCCCCGGCTCCCTACTACTACCTGCCGGTCGATCCCGTCTGCGATGTCGCTCTGCAGTCCCAAGCGGACAGCGCCCTATCCAGCCCGGGAGACATGCTGCCGCAGGAGCCGCTTTCCCGGCCAGTCAGCTTGGTGCACTTTACTGACCCCGCCAACGTCACGTCGCAGACCTGGTCGTTGGAGTGGGAGGGCGTGCTGCCGAGCCTGTCACGCTACAGCGGCCGCCTGCTCGGCGATGGCAGCATGACGGACCTTAACGGTCTCTACTGCAGCTATGGTGTCGAAGATGGCGACAAGCTGCGCTTGCGCGGTTGCCAGAGCGATGCTGACTGCGCCTACCTAGGCACGACTGTGCACTGTCAGCGCGATGCGGGGCAGGGCACCGCTCCTGGGCTGTGTCTGACGAATGACCAGGCGATGGCCTGTCGCGCTGCCGCCCAGGTTGTCCTCGCCGATTCCTCCAGCGATGTTAGCTGGCCGGCGAGCTGGCAGCGGCGCTACCTCGTTACTCGGGCTGAGCAGCAGGTCAGTCTGAACGGTGGCGATATTGGCGATCGGTTGAGCTTGGGCGAGATCACCGAGCCTGAGTTTGAGGCCGAGCGGGAGTCGTGCTCGGTTCTGGGAGCCACGTGCCAGAACCCAGTCTTGCGTCCTGGTCGTGCGAACGATGCCACGGCCAAGACCAAGGTCTTTGCCAAATGCCGACTAACCTCGAAGACCGGTGGTGGCAGTGAGAAGACCTGCGTGCTCTCGTGCAGTAACCATCGCGACTGCGGTGTCGGTTACGTCTGTGCTCACTCTCCGTATGAGACCGAAGAAGTCGCAGCGGGAGCGCCCAAGATGGGAGCCCGCTGCGTCCGTGCACCGCTGATTCGTGGCGATAACGTCGACAAAGACCTTCGCCCAATCGGCGCGGCAGCCGACGCCCTGATTGCGGCCTGCTTCCCGGATCTCGCGCCCTACGAGGTTCGGGCCGGCGATTCGTTCCTCGTCGTTCGGACGAGCTCCAGTGGCAGTCGCGATGCCAATACCGTGCTACAGCGGGCGGCGGATGGTCGCTGCCGTCGGCCGCTGCCTGGCGATGCGTCGGCGGCAACCGCCCGCTGGTTTGAGCCACGTCTGCGCCTTGGTCCGCAAGAAAGTTTGGCAGCCGCCGATCCGCGCCGCTGCCCAAGCGGAAGCGATTCTGCTGCCTGGATTTCACACCGCGTGAGCCCCAGCCCAGAGGCACTGGCGCAGCCGAGCTGTCAGCAGCTCACCGGCTCGGTCTCCCTGCCGTTCTTCGGACCCATCGAAGTGAAGGCTGGCAAGGACTATCTGCCGGCCGCCACCGGCGATCCGTGGATCAAGAAAGAGTTTGAGCTCTTCGGCAGCCGAGCGCTTACAGCCCCCAGTACGCAGTGCATTCTGACCGGAGCAAGCGACGAAAAGTACATCGCCGATATGCCGTGTGCCGACGGTGGCTTCTGCAGCTTCCCGAGCGACCACACCGAAGTTATCGGTGTCCGACGCATCCACTACGAAAACGCGCTGGGCAATCTCGTGCTGCGCTTGCCGCGAGTTCTCTTCGATCCGACGCAGAAACCAGTGCTCTGCGGGTCTGACGACGTGCCCTGTAACCCCGAGCGCTGGGCGATTCCCGCCGATGGCTACGTCGTCAGCTTTGGCGTACGTAGCGGCCAGGCGGCCTACCAGCAGCAGGCTCGGCCGCAGACGACGGATACACAGTCGGCGGACTCGGTGGCCCATAGCCTGCGCTCGGCCGTAACTGCTCCGGGGAGCACCGTCTATATGGTCGATGAGGGACGCTCCGGCGACCCCAACGGTCTACGTGGGCGGGTCATGCGCGTCATCGGCAGCATCTTTGATGCCGGCTTCCTCCTGCGCTAGTCCGACGTCTTTCGCGCGACGACCAGCATGAAGCCGCCGAGCCCGCGCAGGCCGGGAAGCTCTGCTGCCGTCCGCTCCAGCGACTGCAGCACCGGCGCCAAGAGCGGCAGGCGATGCAGGGCAGGGAGCGGGGTTAGCACGCGTAAGCCATAGACCGTCTCGACCTGCAGCGAGGGTGGCAGGTAGCTGCGAACGGTCTCTAGTGAGTCGTAGCGAGTGAACACCGATTCGTCATCGATGGTCGGGTTATGGCTGCCGATCTGTGTCGGCTGCTTTAGGCGCTTGATTAGATAGCGCAGCGAGCGTGTGTTGTAGAACTCGGTGCACAGGAATCCGCCCGGCCGCAGCACTCGACCTAGCTCTGCCATCGCCAGCGTGATCTGCTCGACGTGGGCCAGCACTTTGAACGAGCAGACCATGTCGAAGGACGCATCGGCGAAAGGCAGCGCCGTCACCGAGCCCTGCACGACCTGCAGCTTGCGCTCGTGCGCTTGCCGAAGCATTCCCCCCGATAAATCGACGCCGATCGCCCGTTTGACGTGTGGCGCGATGCGGCCCAGGACCAGCCCGGTGCCGCAGCCGGCTTCAAGGACAGTGGAGTTAGCCGTCACATAGCGACGAACTAACGAGCTCTCTAGATCATCGATGAAGGCGTGGTAGCCAGCGTGCCGGTGCCGCTCATAGCTGACGGAGAACTCGTCATAGTACCGGCGATTGTCGAGTCGCATCCCATGCCCATACCAGAACCCCCGGTTCGACACAATTTCTCACCCTGGCCCCGAAAACCGGCGAGCTCCATGGGGGGTGTGGCGGTTTCTGTAGGCACTTGTGGACTCGTGTGGGGCCTTGTAGCTTCGTGAAGCTAGCGAGTTTTGCGGCTGGCTAGGTACCGACCACCGGTTTCGGCCCCTCCCCGTGGGGTCGTCGGACCGGATGGCCTGGGCCCAACCACCGCATCCCACGGGCTCCTTGACCGGTGCCCCCCAACTCTTCGATGATGATGACGATGGCAGACCCGGTGAATACCACGCCGCCCTCAGGCGCTGGTCGCGGCGGTGGTGGAGAGCGCGACCAGGAGCCGGGTCCTGGCGTGCGTTCGCCAAGCGGTGGCAGTGCGGCCAGCACTCCGCCGCCGAATATGCGCACGGAGACTAGCGGTCCCGACGGCGGTCATGTGCCACCACAGCTTGAGCCCTCGTGGGTGCGCAAAGTCGACCCTCGCATCGGGCAGACCTTTGGCAAGTACCGCGTCGAGTCAGTAATCGGCAAGGGCGGCATGGGCCTCGTCTACGAAGGCGAGGACATCATCCTGGGCAGAAGCGTCGCCATCAAGTTCCTGCCCGACTCGCTGACCGAGAATCCCAAGGCCATCGAGCGCTTCATCACCGAGGCGCAGGTCGCCGGCCGCCTCAATCACCCCAACATCATCGCCATCTACGACATTGGGCAGGAAGGTGACCATTACTACATGGTCATGGAGCTGCTCAATCCGACGTCAGCGGCGAGCTACGTCAAAGAGCGCGGCCCCCTACACTGGACCGAAGCAACGAAGGTGGGGGCGGACTGCTGTGCGGCTCTCTACGCCGCGCATCAGGTCGGGCTGGTCCACCGCGACATCAAGCCCGACAACATTCTCTGTTCACCGACGGGGAATACCAAGCTGGTCGACTTTGGCCTGGTCAAGGACCTGGCGTTCGCCGCTGCCCTGACGCAGACCGGGGTCGTCGCTGGGACTCCGCTATACATGAGTCCCGAGCAGGCCAGCGACAGCCCCATCGACCATCGCAGCGACATCTATTCGCTGGGCGCGACCTACTTTGCGCTGCTGACTGGGCGACCGCCGTATACCGGAGAGGCGGCGCCGCAGATCATGTTCAAGCACTGCACCGCACCAACCCCCGATCCGCGGGACATCGTCCCCGAGATCCCCGAGTCGGTGGTGCAGGTCCTGATGCGGGCGATGTCGAAAGCGCCGGAGGAGCGCTACCAGACGGCCGAAGAGATGCGGCAGGCGCTGGAAGGCATCCTGCACGAGGCACCGCGACGCGCCTATAGCTTCTTGGTGCCGCACGAGCCGTCGATGCACAACATGCGGGCGCGGCCCTTCATGCGCGGTCCCTCGCTGCCCAGCATCAGCACGATGCAGCCCAAGAACAGCGTCAGCATGGGGACCGGCGCGACGGCCGTCCGGCACCCACTGGGCGGCACGCCACCATCGAACACACCGCTTCCCAGCGCGACGCCGCAGCCAAATTCGGCCCCCTCGACCACCTCGGCAAAGCCGGCGCAGTCGCAGATCCTGCAGCCCTCGCGGCTGCCGCTCATCCTGGGCGCGCTCGGCCTGGCGGCGGCGCTGCTGACGCTGGCCTTGGTGGTCTGGCGCATCCTGCGGCCGCCCGAGAACCTGGTGACCGGGCAGCTCGTCCCGCCTCCGCAACAGCAACCGGCGACTCCGCCGCCACAGCCGCCCATTCGCGTTGGTGTGCTGAACTCGCGCTCCGGCACCATGGCGTTTAGCGCGGCTCCCATCGTCGACGCAACGCTGATGGCCATCGAGGAAATCAATGCCGCGGGCGGTGTGATCGGTCGCAAGATTGAAGCCCTGGTCGTCGATGGTCGGTCGGACAACAACGTCTTTGCTCGCGAAGCCGATCGGCTGATCACGCAAGAAAAAGTCGTCACCATCTTTGGCGGCTGGACGCCTTCCAACCGCAAAGAGATGAAGCCGGTCGTCGAGAAGTACGATCACCTGCTGGTGTTTCCATCGCGCGACGAGGGCATGGAGGACTCGCAGAACATCGTCTATAACGGCGCGACGCCAAACCAGCAGGTGCTGCCGGCAGCGCGCTGGGCGATCGAGAAGCTGGGCAAGCGCCGCATCTTCTTCATCGGCGCGGATGGCCTGCTTGGGCACATGTCCAATGAGCTGCTCAAGGACTCGCTGACCGCCAATCAAGCGACCGTGGTGGGCGAGAAGTTTGTCCTGCTCTCGGAGACCAACTTCCAGCCCATCATCAAGCAGATCATCAAGGCCAAGCCGGATGTGATCTTCAACATCATCAACGGCGACTCGAACCTCGCATTTTTCCGCGAGCTGCGCGCGGCCGGAGTCTTCGCCAAAGATCTGCCAACTATCTCGTTTAGCGTTGGTGAGAACGAGCTAGGTCAGTTCGCAGGTATCGACATGGTGGGCGACTACCTGGCCTGGAACTACTTCGAATCCATCGAGCGCGCCGAGAACCGCGACTTCGTGCGTCGCTTCAAGCAGAAGTATGGCGATCACCGCGGCATCAGCGATCCCATGGAGGCGGCGTACTTCGGTGTCTACCTCTGGGCGCAGGCTGTGCGTTCGGCCAACACCGACGACGTGCGCGCCATTCGCCGACACCTCGTAAATCAGTCATTCGAGGCGCCGGGGGCGCTGGTGCGGATTGACCCGAGCAACAATCACACCTGGAAGGTCTTCCGTCTTGGCAAGATCGTCGAGGGAAACCGCATCGAGATCGTCTACAGCTCCGAGAAGCCGCTGCCGCCTGAGCCGTTCCCTTCGACGAGGACGCGGGCGCAGTGGGAAGCGCTGCTCGGTCACTTGTATGACCTGTGGGATCACAGCTGGGTGAACCCGGCGCGTCCCAATCTGCTCAAGCTGCAGAAGGGACGCTAGGCCCTCGGGGGAGCCGGCCCCTCCTGCCGGCTCGGGGACCTAGCTCAGCGACTCGCCAGTCAGGCGGCGTAGGTTCAGCACGGCAAGCGACAGATCGAACCGTGCCTGCGCAACGCCCACTTCCGCTTGGATCAGCGTGTCCTGCGCATTGAGCAGATCGAGCTGCGTCGCCGTTCCCGCTTGGTACTGGGTCCGCACTAGATCCAGCGTCTCGCGCGCCATCTGCACCGAGCGCTCGGCCGTGACCAGCCCGCGCTTGCGGGTCTCGACGTTGCGACGGCCACTGATGACTTCATCGCTGATGGTTTCTCGCAGCTGCTCCATGCGGATCTCGGCATCGCGCCGCTGGGCGTCGAGGGCATGCCGCTGCGCATCGCGCGCGAAGCCATCGAAGATCAGCCAGTCAAGCTGCAGACCCATGGCGTAGCTATCGATCCGGCCAGCAAAGCCCGTGGCGTTGGTCAGGCGAAGATTGCCAAACAGCGAGAGCGACGGCGCCCAGCGCAGGAGTTGCGAGAACGACTGCTGTCCCAGAGCCCGCTGCGAGAGCTGGCTGGCGAGGAGCTCCGGCCGACGCTCTAGAGCCTGCGAGACCAGGTTATCAGCACTTTCGATCTGGCCCTCGGTCGGCGGCGGTGGCGGCACAACCTTGAATGAGCCCGGCGAGACGCGTAGCAGCGTCGCCAGCGTGCGGTAGGCCGCGGCGCGGTTATCGAGCGCTTCGCGCATTCGCTGCTCGGCCTGAATCAACGCCAGCTCGGCGCGCGTCACCGAGACGCGATTTACGACGCCAGCGCCATAGCGCACCTTTTCGTTGTCGAGCGTCTTCTGCGCGACCTCGATGGCGTGCCGGCGCGCGTTCACCAGCTCATCATTGCCGGCAGCAGCGTAGTAGGCCACGGCCACGGACTGCAGGATCTGCGTCGCGGTGACCGCGAGCTGCTTCTCCTGCGCTTGATAGTTGAGGCGCGCACCTTTGAGCGCCGGATACGCAGCGGGGGCGATAAGCGGGATGTTCGCCGCCAGGATCGCATCCACCTGCAGGCGCGGCACGATATCGGCCTTGATGTTGCTGCCCGTCAGTGCGTCGTGGAGCTGCTTCTCCGCCTCGGCTGGACTGACCTGCTTGCCGCGGTTGGCACAGATGGTTTGGATGGTTTCCGAGTACTGGGTGGCGTTGTTGCAGACCAGCGAGTACACCGAATTCGTCGCGGCGCCGGGCATGCCTGCGGTTCCGGTTGTCGCCTGCAGGTCCAGGATCTGGGCGCTCTGCACCGCCGTATTAAAGACCGACGCGCTCTGGTCCAGGCTCAGCGAGACCACCGGCTCATTGATGGTCATCTTGCCTTGCAGGTTCAGGGTCGGCAGCAGAGCCGCCATGGCGCGCTCGACGTCGCTGTATGAAGCGCGCAGGCGCACGCGGGCGGCCTGCAGATCGCGGTTGTTCTTGCTCGCCATCTCCAGCGCATCGAGGAGGCTAAGGGCTTTCTGGCCTGCGCCGGGATCGTCTTCGACAACTGGTGGCGTGGTTGTAGCTACTTGTGCTGCCGTCGGCTCAGCCGCATCGGCGCGATTCATCGCCGTCGCTAGACCCAGCGCGAAGGCGACAGATTTTTGGGACCATGAGTGCGCGGGGGCACGCATTGCTACCTCACTTCTGGAAAGTTGTGCGGATGGTTAATCGGTACAGATCAATCGACTCAATCGACGAGCTTCAAATGGCTCGGCCGCGGTTTCTTGGCGGGCTTGGCCGCGGGTGCTGGCGGAGGGGAGGGGGCTTCTGGCTTCGGCGGTGCGTCGTCGCGGGCTTCAAGCTGGAGATCGGCGGGGACATCGGCCGGCCAGACCATGCCGTGCTTTTCGCCGTCGGTCATGGCAAAGACCGCCGACCAGGGAATGAACGTCGGATAAGGCGTACGGCGGAACGACAGCGTCGCGCCAATGCCTTTTTCATCGATCGTCAGATCGTGCATCGGCACCGGCATGTTGTAGCCGTACTGCAGGACCAAGCGAGGCTGGTCGCGCAGAAATTCGGGGAGAGCCACCCCCTCGCGCCGAGGGTCTAGATGAACGTACACCCAGGCCTCCTTGAGTAGCTCAAGGAGGACCAGGTGCTTTTCGGGAAGCTGATCTCCCGTCATGGCCACATACGCTCCAAGCAAAGAGTAAGCCGCATGAATCTAGACACTCTTAACATAGGCAGGCGGTGCCTCGCCATGTTGCGGCCGACGAGAGGCGGGTTCACAGTCCGCGGGCCTTAAGAAACGTGCTCAACCACGGACCGACGTAGTTGTCGGTCGCACTTTTGTGGATCGCCTGTTTGAGCTCTTGCGCGTCGTGCTGGTTGATCTTTTCGGCGATGATGGCCAGTGACTTCGTCGACAGCCGGTATCGGCTCCACAGAAAGAAGAGGCCGATCGTCGCCAAGGCCACCAGCGAGCCCAGCACCACGACGCCGGCGATCAGCGCCGTCTGCAGGCGATTGGGCAGGCCCTCATTTACGGCCTCGCGTGTTCCTCGCACCGCACCGCGCATCGCGCTCTCCGTAAACTCAGAGATCGCTGCTTTGCTGTTTGGATCGCGCAGCGCGCCCGTCGCCTGTCCAACCATCTGCTGCGCCATCTGCCCGGCACTCTGCTCAAGCCGCTTTCCAAGTGGTCCGTCCAGTGCTTGCAGAAGCGCAGTGGTCAGCGCCTCGGCAGTCGACTTTGCAAGCTGCTGCGACGCCTTGGTTAGATCTTTTTCCAGCGACTCTTTGAGCGCTCCGCCGGCTGCCGTCACGGTCTCAGCGACGGCGTTGCGCAGGGCTTCGCGCAGCTCAGGACCCGCGCTGCGCAGGAGGTTGCGCGTTGCTTCCGAGCCCCGCTGTTCTAGCGTGCCGATGACGTGTGAGACGATGCCATCGAGCCGTCGCTGTACCTCGGCATCCGCCAACTTTTTACCAATCGCATCGAAGGCCCCTTCCGAGGCCCGGGCCGCCACCTGCTTGATCGTGTCGTCTTCAAGTAGCGTCTCGCGCAGGATCTTCTTTAGCGGCTCTTTCATTTTGGGCATCTCGTCGCCCACTCCGGCCGCCGCGCTACGGCCGTAGTCCCGTATTCGCTGCATCCACGAGGCGCAGCTTGCGCTTGTAAGCGAAAGCGCAGCGACGAGACAGGTCAGCCAAAGACTCGATAGGGTCTGGCCGTTTCGTCGCCAATGACGGGGGGTCATACAGCACTCCTTGCCTGGGTTCGCAGAATCACGACGTCTCCATGGTACTCGCCAGCGTCCACAAGTCAGGCTGTCCGAATCGCGGACAGCCCAGCCTAGATTTGTCCGACCCGCGGACGGAGTGTCCGGCCTCCGGGCACACGGACCTTGCCAAGGTCACGCAGTCCGTCGCTGAGCCATCTGGCATGGGGCCTGCAATGTGCTCGCCGAGTGCTGGGCAAAGCGCATTCGGCAGGGGTCCTTGGCATCGACGCCTACTCCGTACTGATCGAGGTCGATGTCAGCAACGGCCTGCCGCAGTACAACGTCGTCGGCCTGCCGGACAGCGCCGTGAAAGAGGGGGCTGTCCGGGTCCGGGCGGCGCTAGAGAATGCCGGGTTCGCCCTGCCGCCCCGTCGCGTCAATGTCAACCTCGCCCCTGCGGACATCCGCAAAGACGGTGCAGCCTACGATCTGCCGATCGCCCTCGCGATGCTCGTTGCGTTCGAAGTCCTGCCTGCCGAGGTCCTCGATGGCTACGTCTGGCTCGGCGAGCTCGGTTTTGATGGGGGAGTGCGGCGGGTCGCCGGTAGCTTGCCGGTAGCGCTCCTGGCGCGCCGGGCTGGCTACCGCGGCTTGGTCTTGCCAGAGAGCTGCGCCACCGAGGCTGCGGTGGTACGAGAGCAGCCGATCTACTGTGTCTCATCGCTCCGTCAGCTTGTGGAGACCTTGCAGGCCGGCGAGGCCTTGCCACGTGTGCCGGCGCGCTCGTCGCCGGCCCTGCCCGCGCTGACGATGGACGTCGACCTCGCCGAAGTACGAGGCAACGAGCAGCCCAAGCGCGCCCTTGAGATCGCGGCGGCGGGCGGTCACAACCTACTGTTCATGGGGCCGCCGGGCAGCGGCAAGAGCATGCTGGCGCGTCGTCTGCCGAGCATCTTGCCTCCTCTTACCGAGAGCGAGGCCATCCAGGTGACTTCGATTTATTCCGCCGCTGGCCTGCTCAAAGAGCCTGAGCTGCTCTATACCCGGCCCTTCCGCTCGCCACATCACGACATCTCCGTCGTTGGGCTAATCGGTGGTGGCCCGTTCCCGCGTCCGGGGGAGATTAGCTTGGCCCACCACGGGGTCCTCTTTTTAGACGAGCTCCCCGAGTTTTCGCGAGCAGCGCTAGAGGCTCTTCGCCAGCCTCTAGAAGATCGGCAGATCCACATCGCCCGCGCTCGTTGCGCCATTACCTATCCTGCATCGTTTTCCCTGGTTGCAGCCTTCAATCCCTGTCCTTGCGGTTTCCGCGGCTCAGCTCTGCGCAGCTGTACATGTGACCTGGGCATGGTCTGTCGTTACCTGGCACGTCTGAGCGGTCCGCTCCTCGATCGCTTCGATCTGCACGTCGAAGTGCCGCATGTTGACTATCGCACGCTGCTCAACACCGACCGCATAGGCGAGCCGTCAGCGAAGATCCGCTGCCGCGTCGTCGGTGCCCGCGAGCGGCAACGTGCTCGTGCGCATTGCCACGGTGAAGGCTATGGCAGCAACGCCCTGCTGGGTCCCGATCAGCTGCCTGTTGTCGTCCGGCTCGACGCAGCGGCCGAGCGCTTGCTCATGAACTATGCCCGCCAGCACGCACTCTCTAGCCGAGCTGTCCATCGCGTGCTTCGCGTCGCCCGTACCATCGCTGACTTGGCCGAAACCGAAGCCGTTTCAGCCAGCCATCTTGCCGAAGCTCTCTCGCTGCGAGTCCTCGATCGCGCAGTCGCGAGCTGAGCTCGCAAGTCCCCTCCTCACGACCGGAGTGAACTCAGAATGAGCATGTCAAAGTCCCTCAAAGAACGAATCAAGACCCTCGGCGCCGTTGTCTCTGCCGTCGAGAAACAGTTTGGCAAAGGCGCAATCATGCCGCTTGATGGCAGTCAGGCGGTGGATGTCAGCGTGATCTCTACCGGCTCGCTTGGGCTCGACGCTGCCCTCGGAATCCATGGCTTGCCACGGGGGCGGGTCATCGAGATCTATGGTCCCGAGTCCTCGGGCAAGACCACGCTGATGCTGCACGCGATCAGTGAGGTGCAGCGTCAAGGTGGGGTATGCGGCTTTATCGATGCTGAGCATGCCTTTGACGCGTCGTATGCAAAGCGGCTCGGCGTGCGCCTTGAAGAGCTCCTCGTCTCGCAGCCCGACTGTGGCGAGCAAGCCCTGGAGATTGCCGACATGCTTGTGCGCTCCGGAGCTGTCGAGCTAGTCGTCATCGATTCCGTCGCGGCACTTACCCCCAAGGCCGAGATCGATGGAGAGATCGGCGATCCCCACATGGGCTTGCAGGCTCGTTTGATGTCGCAGGCGCTTCGCAAGCTGACCGGGGCTGCTGCCAAGCAGAGCTGCGCCGTTGTCTTCATCAACCAGCTTCGCCAAAAGATTGGCGTGACTTTCGGCAACCCCGAGACCACCACGGGCGGCAATGCGCTCAAGTTCTATGCCTCCGTGCGCCTCGACATCCGTCGCTGCGGCCAAGTCAAACAGGGCGATCTGGCCACGGGCTCCCGGACGCGGGTGAAGGTCGTGAAGAACAAGCTGGCCCCGCCCTTCCGTGAGGCCGAATTCGAGATCCTGTTTGGCACCGGCATCAACCAGACCGGGGAACTGCTCGATCTCGCAGTAACCCATGGTCTCGTTGAGAAGTCCGGCGGCTGGTATTCCTTTGATGGTGAGCGCCTGGGGCAGGGGCGCGATCGCGCGATGCTTTGGCTGCAAGAACACAGCGATGCAACAGAGGGGCTAAGAGCCCGTATCAAGGAGTGCCTACGAGTCAGCGACCGCCAGCCCGGGCCCAACCGAGACGAAGTTGAGGCGGATGCCGAGGAAGCTGCATCGGCGTAGTGCCGCTGCCAATGCGCCTACCCAGATCCGCATGCTCTCTATACGCCTGCGACTAGCAGAACTGAGTCATCCACCCATCTCGTCCGCTAGCTGGGCCGTTGAGGGCAGTGTCTGAGGCGCTGCCTGTCGAGGCGGAGGGTCGGGGCGCCAAGCGGCAAACCATGGGGTGATGGCAATGGCGAGTTCCTTGCGCAGGGTGGCGATGGAGTACGGAGCGTGGCGTTGGGGAATGCGCGCGGTGCGTTTCATCGGAGCGGCGCGCGGGTTGCCATCGGGGCAGTTTCGTTCGCGCTCTGCGACGATAAAGGCATAGGTGCAGATCACGGCGCTGAGGTGATGCTGGAGGCCTGGGTAGAGGCGCCCTTGGTAG
Organism: uncultured Myxococcales bacterium; assembly: GCA_937952145.1. Taxonomy (GTDB): domain Bacteria; phylum Myxococcota_A; class Polyangia; order Palsa-1104; family JAEUJZ01; genus JAEUJZ01. The sequence continues at coordinate 15,063 of CALFYE010000308.1, read as the reverse complement.
TGGTCCAGGCCGAGCTGCTGCTTGGATTCTTGATACACGGCTTCGGTGTACCAGCGTTCCTTGAGCATGTAGATGAGGCGCTTTTTCGGCGTGTGCGCAGGTAGGCTGCACAGATGGGCGCGGTCGCGGTCGGCGGCACCGTCCCGTCGCTCGATGATCAGCCAGAGCGGCTCTGCGCGCTCCGACTTGGGGATGCGTACGGGGAAAAAAGCGAAGAGCGCGTCGAGCGTCTTTTTCGTGCCCTCCCGCCAGGCGTACCGTCGGAACGGCCGGGCCTTCACGCACGCGAGGAGCGCAGTGACCGAGACAATTTCGTCCGGGTTGCGCAGAAGCTGGACCTGCGTATTGAGTTGAATGCCGACGGCATAATGCAGCCGCAGGCGACGCACCCCTTAGCGAAAGGCCGCGCTGTCGCCGTAGGCCGCATCGGCGAGCACGACACCCGATGCGACACCATTTTCTTTCGCGCGAGCGAGCAGCGAAAGCGCGATGTCGGGCTTGGTTTGAAACGTCACCTCCGGCGGAATATGCGCCTGCTTGCGCCGCGTCTCCGAGTCGGTCCAGGTCTGCGGCAGGTACGGCTGCATGTCGATCGGCAGATGGGCGCGCTCCGTCGCAGCGGTCAGCGAAACGACGACCTGACAGTTGGCGACTTTGCCGAGCGCGCCGCAGTACTGACGCTACACACCAACGGAACTCGCACCGGACTTGGGAAACGACGTGTCATCGATGATGAGCGACAAAAGCGGCACCGTGCGCGTCAAATCAGCCAAGGCGGAGCGCACCGCCGAGAGTCGCACCGCATCGTCGGGCCACGGCGCCGCACCGAGAAAATGCACCAGACGCTGATAGACCGCGTCGGTCTCGGCGGGCTCCGTGGCAAACAGCGAGGAGATCGATTCCACGTTTTTGCGAGGCCGCTCGGACAGCAGGTCCAGCACGTACATCGCGAAGCTGGCGCGCTGTCGGCTGTCCCAAAGATGCTGGCCCAGCGCATCGAGGTACTGCTCAAGCCGCTGAGGAACACCGTCGGAAATCGGAAGGTTTATGCCCCGCTTAGATCATGTCCGGAAGGGTCGCGCAAATTCACTTACACGAGTCCGCCACCGACGAAGCAAGCGGACTCAGGAGGTGGATGACTCAGTACTGCTATCTGCTCGCTTTGCCTTCGTGCGCGTGCGCGTTCCGCAGGACCCGCGGCAGGAGCTTTTGTGGCTGGTTCTGGAGTGGCGCGACGGCGAGGCCACGGCGGAGCGCGCACACCTGACCAGCCTGCCGCTGCACACTGGCAAGCATCATCTGATCTATTTGATCAAGGAACGCTGGCGAACCGAAATGGTCTACCGGGAAATGAAGCAAGAGCTCGGACTGGACCACTATCAGGGCCGTCGCTGGCAAGGCTGGCATCACCACGTCTCGGTCGTGCTCTGCTGCTACGCCTTCGTGGTCGCCATGCGCCAGCGCGCGGAGCCGCCCTAAAGACGCCGATGTCCGAGCTGCCGACGCGCCTGTGCGCAGCCCTGTTGTCCGCACAGAATGGCGCAAGCAGCGCCACGTACAAAACTCCTTCCCCACCATGCGCCGCTACATCGCCTACGCCGCGCTGCCCTGGCGCCCGGTCCCCTCGCAGGACTCGCATCTTACCGAGCGCGGCAGGGGGATGACACAATCATGCTAGGTCGCCTTCCTGCCTGAGAGTCGTTGCGCCATGTCTGGTCGGCCTACGCCGTTCATTGCGCCAGCGGGGGGAAAGGAGGAAGGCTATTTCCTCAGCAACGTCCCCATTGGTCGTATAACTGACAGACCAAATCCTGAGCGTCGTGCGTGATTAGTAGGGCTTTGAAAACGACTGCAACTGGACCGTTGAATTCATACTGTGTTGTGTGATGACGAGCGCATGATGTGTGAAGGCCTCGGTGGCGCTGGCGCTCGGAGTGCAGCAGCTTGTCGCGTACGACATCGTGTAGAGCGCGCGACGTAAACATCGGTGCCGTACGTCGCAGAATGGCCACTGCGGTGGTCCTCCGCAGTACCGGTGCGAATCATCGTTTGGCCTTGTTGCCGCGCTGACCGGACAGAAGAAGGTCCACCTGCTACATGTCCTTGACAAGCAATCCGACCGGCCAGTAGTCTTGCCGACTCGCAGGACACCTCGCGCTCGCTTGGTGTCCCAAAATAGGGCTGGTTTTCGACTCTCCCGACAACGAAGAACAACCTCAACGCAGGGCACCGTGACGACGTTCTTGCGAGAGGGCTGCCAAGCACACAAAGACAGGGACTGAAGACATGTCAGTACGGATTCGACTCGCGCGTCAGGGCGCCAAGAAAGCTCCATTCTACAGGGTTGTCGTCGCTAACTCCCGAAGCTCGCGCGACGGGCGTTTTATCGAGCACATCGGGGTGTACGACCCCACGCGAAGCCCTGCCGAGGTGCGCTTCAAGATGGATCGGGTCGACTATTGGCTCAGCCAGGGTGCCCAACCGTCTGAAACGGTAGGCCAGCTAATTAACGGTGTGCGTCGCCAGGGCACTCAGCCCGCCGCTCCGGCCGACAAGACTGCACAAGCGGCGAAATAGCGCATCGCAGTTGTGGGGCAATAGGCTGCCGCAGAGCGCTAGATGAACAGGGTTGTGCCCTGGCCTCCTGGAAACTGCTGATCGGTGCGCTTGTCAGTCAGAGCACACGGCTGCCCCAAGTAGTTGGCCCTCTTGGTGTATCCGGTGACAGAGTATTGAGCGCATCCTTCGCTACTTCCGAAGGGGGCGATTCTTCCGACTGTTTCGCTGCCGCCCACCCCATCCATCTGCACTGCCGTGTCTTCTCGCAATGCTCAGCCCGCTGCTACAAATCGGAGTAGTTGCTCGCCCGCATGCCCTGCGTGGTCAGCTTCGGGTCCGGCTGCATAACCCCGCATCATGCGCTCTCGATCGGGTCAGTGCAGTGTGGCTCCTCCGCGAAAGTGATGGCTCTGCTCCGTCGCCGGAGGCAAGCAAACCTTGGCAGTTACTAGCTGCCAAAGGGCAACCCGATGGCTGTTACCTCATCTCGCTGGTCGGTCTGACGGACCGCAATGCTGCAGAAGCGTTACAGGGAACGCAAGTGTTTGTCCGTCGAGACGATCTGGCATCGCTTGATGCAGACGAGGTTTATCTCGCCGATTTGCGGGGCATGTCCGTGAGGACGGTAGAGGGGGTTGAGCTTGGGAACGTAGCTCAGATCCAGGATTTGAACGGCAACACTCTCCTGTGTGTCACCGGGATGGGCGGAGGTGAGATTCTTTTGCCGGCAGTACCGCAGGTCATGCTGAAGGTCGATTTTGCGAATGGCATCGTCGTTGTCGATCCCCCCGAAGGCCTACTGGGCGCTTGAGCTACGAGGAGAGAGATGGCGATAAAAATCGATGTCGTGAGCATCTTCCCTGGCATGTTTTCGCCAGTACTTGGCTTCGGCATGACTGGACGGGCTCTCTCTAAGTCTGCGGTTGAGCTACACATCACAGACTTGCGAGAACACACAACGGACAAGCACCGTAGCACCGACGATGCTCCTTATGGTGGCGGCTCTGGCATGGTCATGCTCATTGAGCCGCTGACCAGAGCACTATCTGCTATTGAGGCTATTCGTGGTCGAGGCCATCGGATGCTGATGAGTCCCGCCGGACGACCTTTGACCCAGTCGCGTGTGCGCGAGCTGTCCCGGCTTCCTCACTTGGTTTTTCTCTGTGGCCGCTACGAAGGTGTCGACGATCGCATCCTGGACTATATCGACGAAGAAGTTTCAGTTGGAGACTTCGTGCTTTCGGGGGGCGAACTACCCGCGATGGTAGTGATTGATGCCGTCGCGCGACTACTCCCCGGAGTGCTCCACAACGCGAACTCGAGCGAAGACGAATCGTTTCAGAACGGCTTGCTGGAATATCCGCAATATACAAGGCCGGCTGATTTTGAAGGGCGCGCCGTGCCTTCGGTGCTGCTCTCCGGTAACCACGAGCAGATACGGCGTTGGCGCCGACAAATGTCGCTCTTGCGAACCTGGCAGCGCCGGCCCGAACTGCTGCAGCAGATGGAGCTCAGCGCGGAGGAGCGAGGCCTGTTGGATGGGACCGCGGGGCGTTTCGCATGAGCCTCGGGAATTTGCACCAGCGAACCTATGTCGCGCTTGTCCACCATCCGGTGTACGACAAAAAGCACAAAGTAGTCGCGACTTCAGTCACAAACCTGGACATTCATGATATTGCTAGGGCCTGTCGTACGTACGGCCTCAGCGGCTACTATCTAGTCCATCCTGTCGGAGCCCAGAGAGAACTAACCCGTAGGATCGTAGCCCACTGGAAGACATCAGAAGGGATGGCGCAGAATGAGGATCGTAGCGCAGCCCTTCGTCTGGTTCAGGTTTCAGCATCAATCGAAGAGGTCATTCGCGAGATCCAAGACAGCCACCGCCTTCCTCCCATCGTCGTAGCGACAAGTGCCCGTGCTCGCCCTCCTATGCTTCAGCCCCACGAAGTATTAAAGGGTGCTGATGCTTCAGAGCGGCCATTGCTGTTGCTATTCGGTACGGGATGGGGCTTGACTGATGAGTGGATCGAAAAAGCAGATAGTCTCATGGGACCAATACGGGGTCCGACGGACTACAATCATCTCGCGGTACGCACAGCGGTAGGAATCATTCTTGACAGGCTCTTCGGAGAGCCTCGGTATAACTGCGGAGAACACAGACTATGAGCGACGTAGTAACAGCCATTCAAAACATCGAGCAAGCGCAGCTGCGCAAGAGCCCCCTTCCTGCTTTTCGAGTGGGCGATACTGTTCGGGTCTGGGTTCTAATTAAGGAAGGCGACAAAGAGCGAAGCCAAGCCTTTGAAGGCGTGGTTATCAAGCGCCATCACCATGGAACTCGATCCTCGTTCACGGTACGCAAAATCAGCTATGGGGTGGGTGTGGAACGCATCTTCCCATCTCATTCGCCGCGCATCGACCGCGTGGAGGTGATTAGCCGAGGTGATGTTCGCCGAGCAAGGCTGTACTACCTTCGTCAGTTGTCTGGCAAGGCAGCTCGTATCAAAGAGCGGACAATGAGCCAGGCCAAGACTGCCGAAGGTTAGACCGCCCACACCCATCACCCTCTCCTGACACAGATTTCTCGTTGGATGCGACTCGCAAAGGGCAAGCTGCGGAATCGTTGGCAGTTGCGTATCTGATCGAGCACGGCCTCAAAGTCCTACACCGCAACTATCGTACTCCCTACGGTGAAATTGATATCGTTATCCGTGATGAGAGTACCATATGCTTTGTAGAAGTCCGTTCACGCCATAATGAAAGATTCCTTACCCCGATCGAGTCGATTACATCCCTGAAAAGGCAGCGGATAGCGAACAGTGCGCAGCATTTCCTAACCTCGCGCCAGGAAGCAGCTCCGTGTCGATTCGATGTCATACAAGTACTCGCCCCAGGGTCTTCAAGTCCTGAGATTGTATGGACACGTGACGCGTTTCGTTTGAACTGACCTCGCTGGGGGGGGCTTCGGCGTCATATTAGAGGGATTCCCTCGACGCCACGACCAGGAGGCCTCGCCTAGCTGTGGCGACATCAGAAATAGACGTCTGTTGGCAAACGAAGGAGGTCGTGACCTGCTTATTCGGCGCAGTCACTGAGGAGGGACGTGGAACTTACTTCGCGGCCGGATCGATATAGGGGCAATTTCTCGGCTGGCCAGCGGTGGGAGAGGGGGCCCCTGGGAGGCAGAACTTGGGAATGGGCACGCCAAACTTGTCTCGCTCAAGAGGTGCGCCGTTTCCATCCTTGTTGAAGCCAGCCTGGAGATCGTACTCACAGACACAGAGCTTCTTGCAGCAGAAGTTCTCTTCACCTGGCACAACCGAGGCAACAGCGCACACATAGCGTGGGCACCGAGAACGGTCGGTGTATGAGCTGCCGCAGTCATCGTCGGTATTGCACTCGGCAGTGCAAATCGAGAGCTCACTTGTGAAGTGGCTCGTGTCAGGTGGTGCCGCCGTCGACCGCGGCGTTATCATGCACAGACGCGAAGGACAGTCAGGAGCTGGGTTTACAAAAGTGACCCCGTTCTTCACCGGCGAGCTGGGATTTAGACAGATGCGACCGATCTGGTTGTCGGCACAGCCAGCAGCTGTCAGGCCAAACCCAACGACGGCGGAGCAGAGTGAGTACCATGCGGTAGCGCGGCGGTTCATTGCAGTTAGGTCCTCCGACCTCGCTCAAGGAGAGAAGATTTGGTCATGGTACACGGGCGTCCCCACAAGTCAAGCGTCTCCTGCGAGTGAAGAGTATGGCGTCGGTGGGCTCGAAGTGTGCCGGCGAGCATCAAACATGGGACATGCCGACCTTTGATCTTGTCATCGACCAGCGCAGCCGCTCTTGATTGGAAGGTATCTCCCACGGCTCGTCGGGAAACTACCAGCGAAGAGGTGCCTTGACACCAAATCCCAGCGGTCCGTATAATCGCGACGCTTGGCTACCGGCAGGTCTTCAGAGGCTACTAACCCACCATCTTTGTGGCGTCCGTCAGTGTGTTTCTCGACGGCGGACCTGCCGGCTTGTGTACGCAATCGACCGATCGCTCGAAACGGTTTGACAACAGGGGTTACCGCATGAACCGTCACCTCAGGAATACTGTCGCCACCATCGCAACCTGTGTGGCGCTCACCTCTCCGGCGCTTGCAGCGAAGAAGAAGGGCAAAGATGCCGGTGAGGCACCCAATGCACAGAGTGGACAGACTGCGGCCCCCGCTAGTGGGGGACAAGCGCAGGTCGCGGCCCCAACAGTGGAGTCCAGTGCACCACCATCGAAGACGCTGGAGCGCGCACTGAAGCTCTATGATAGTGAAGACTACTACACATCGTCGATCGAGTTGAACAAGGTCGTCGAGCGCCAGTCCGGTGATGACGAAGGCAACGTGCAGCGTGCCGAGTTTTTCATGGGCAAGACGCTATTCAATCTAAAGTTCTACTCGGCTTCGCTCGGGTATTTCACTCGCATCGTCGACAAGGGGCCTGCTCACCGTTACTACCAGAAGACCTTGCAGTGGCTGGCTTCTCTGTCTCGATTTCTGCCCGAGTCGGCAGGTGTGCTCGAAAAGATCGGCAAGTACAACCGGCAGGATCTTGAGCAGCCTGCCCTAGAGCCCGTCCGGAACGAGCTCTACTACTTGCTCGGGCGGTTCCACTACAATAAAGGCAACTTCAAAGAAGCCCTCGAGCTGTTCGGCTTGGTGCCTGACGGGAGCGAGTTCTTTGCTCGGGCCAAGTTCCTTGACGGCATCATTCATGTTCGTGACAACAAGGGCAAGGACGCCGCCGAGTCGTTCAAGCAGATCCTGCGTCGAGTCAAGGACAATCCCGACAAGGCGACCGCAGAGTTCGAGGACCTAGCGAATTTGTCGCTAGCCCGAGTTTTCTACGCCACAAAGCAATTTCCGCTTGCTGTCAAGTACTTCGACAAGATTCCGTCGGAGTCGCCGGAGTGGTTGGCCTCGCTGTTTGAATCGTCTTGGGCGTACTACCAGACGGACGACGATTCCAAGGCGCTGGGAAATATTCACACCCTAAACGCCCCGTTCTTCGAGAACGAGTTCTTCCCGGAGTCGGTGATTCTTCGCGCTGTGCTCTTCTTCCAGCGCTGCAACTATGAGCGTGCCATGGAGGCTGTGGTTGAGTTTAACCAGACCTATCCACAGCTGCGCGAAGAGATCCTGGCTCTGCTTCGCAAGCACCCGGAGAACGCAGAGTTCTACAACTATGTGAAGCAGATTCGTCGTGGCGAGGCAGGACTCGGCGAGCGAGTGCAGCGCGCGGCAGAAGGTGCACTGCAAGATCGCACCCTCGCGAAGACCCTTGACTATGTTGAGGAGTTGGATCGTGAGCTACGCCAAGTTGACAAGGCAGATCCTAGCTGGAAGTCAACGGCGATCGCGGGTGCCGTACTGCAGGACTTGACGCTGCAAAAGTCGATCGCCGAGAACGAGGCAGGAAATCTGGCTCGGAAACGTCTGGAGCGACTGGCTGGCGAGATTCAAGAGCTCATCAAGCAGGCCATCAAAGTCGAGTACGAAACGCTGCAGGGACAGAAGGGCGTACTCGAAGCGAACATCCGTGGTGAGCAGGCTGCGATCAGCGGAACTGCCAAAAAAGTTGTGAACCTGAGTTCGGACGACGAACACCACTACTGGCGTTTTGACGGCGAGTATTGGAAGGATGAGCTAGGCTACTATCGCTTCCGCGTCGTCAACCGATGCGAGCAGGGCAAAGGCAGCAGCGCTCCCTAGTAACACCCCACATCGAGTGACTGTGAGACGTTATGTTTAACACCCGACAGACAGGATTCCTTGGTGGAATCCTTGCGGCCTCTCTAGTTTTCGGAATCGTGGCACCGGCCTCAGCAGCCGGTAAGTTCACCAAGAAGGAAGATGCAGTCGTTGCCACTCAGACTGCCCTGACCAAGCCCGTCCCAAAGGCCGACAAGGACAAAAAGAAACCTGACCTGACGGCGAATGACGTCTTCTCGGGCCAGGGCGACCAGCTGAAGGCGGTTACCGATAGTCAGATCAAGGTGCTCCAGCGCCTAATCGACATCACCAACGAGAGCGATCCAGAAAAACCAGATTTGCTCTACCGCATGGCTGAGCTCTACGCTGAGCAGACGCGTTACTACAACTTCCGTGCACGCGACCTCGACGAGAAAATCTTTGACGCTCGTTCGCAAGGTAAAGCAGACAAAGCCGCACAGTTCGAAGCGCAGCAAAAGGATCTCGAGAAAAAGGAGAAGGACTGGCTGCTCGGTGCGGTAAAGAAGTACTTGGAAGTTGCTAATGGACCCAAGTATCAGAACTATCCGAAGATGGATCAAGTTCTGTTCTATCTTGCTTACCTGCTTACCCAGGTAAAGAAAGAGGATCAGGCTCGGGTCTTTTTTAAGCGTCTTATAAAAGATTACCCCCAATCGCCGTTCCTACCGCACGCCTATCTGTCTTTTGGTGAATACTTCTTTGAGAACCGTGACCTCGAAAACGCACTAAAGTTCTACGAAAAAGTCCTGCAGTATACCGATAGCCCCGTTTATGGCTATGCGATGTACAAGAAAGGTTGGGTTTACTTTAACCTAACTGACTTCAAACAGGCGCTGGCCACCTTTATTGATGTCATCAACTTCGCAACGAATCCTAAGAAGGGTGACAAGAAGAAGAGTGATCAGCAACTGGCCAAGGAGGCTAAGAAAGACCTTGTGCGTACCTATGCACAAATTGGTACACCGGACAAGGCTTGGCCATTTTTCCAGAAATACGGCAAAGACTATGCTCCCGTAATGATGGAGCAGCTGGCTGACCTCTACAATTCCCAAGGCAAGTTTGCCGATAGTATTGCAGCTTATCGTCAGATTATCGAGTTGGCCGTAAAGAAAAAGGCCATCCCAGAGAATGGAAAACTCTGTAACTGGCAGACTGAGATCCTCAAAAACACTCTGTCAATGACGGGATCACGGGCAGTCCCTGAGACGGTCAAAGAGCTTCAGCGCCTCTCCGCAGTCTACGAGCAGTTCTCGGAGCGGAAGGACGTCAAGAAGGAGTCTCTCGACGAATGTCGTGACAATACGGCCGGAATGCTGCGTGAGTTAGCCACCGTTTGGCATAAAGAGGCGCAGAAGACTAGCGTCATGGATACTTATGCCAATGCGGCTGATCTCTACCGCGAATACATTCGCCGCTTCCCGAAAGAGAAGGACAGCTACCTAATGCACTATTGGTACGCAGAGCTTCTCTTTAAGCTTGGTTCGATGGAGAATAAGACGGCGAGCCAGTACTACTGCGATGCCGCTCCCATCTATACAGACGTTGTGAAGATGGATCCCAAGGGAGCTAAGCTGAAGGATGCAGCGTACGCAGCTGTAATCTCCTGGAAGAACTGTTTGGATATTTCTGATGAGGGGCAGGATGCCGCTCAAGAAGTGAAGGACGAGCTTCGCAAAAAGCGGGAGGCACGGAATAAGGCTAAGCAGGAGAAAGATAAGAGCAAAGAAGATGAGCAGTTCGCTGCGAAGCCAATTCCTGAAAAGCAGCAAAAGATGCTTGAGGCATTTGATACGTATGTGCAGTACGTCCCTGATGCCCCTGAACTACCGACCATCAAGTACCGTCGTGCACGTGTGCTATATGAGTATAACCACCTGGATAAGGCAATCCCCTTGTTTAAGGATCTGGCCGAGAATTATCCAAAGAGTGAGCTTGCTCTATACTCTGCCAACCTCTTGCTGGACTGCATCGCCATAAAGATCAACTTCGACAAAGAGAAGGCTGATGAATACGTGACGATGATGGAACAGCAGGTCGACAAGTTCCAGGGCATGCCCGATCTGACGAAGGATAAGGACTTCGACGAGACCCTGAAGAAGATCAAGGCCAGCTTGTTACGCAAGCGGATCGAGGTAGTTGAAAACAAGGGAGATCATCGCCAGGCTGCCAAGCTCTATCTGCAACTTGCCGAACGCTATCCCGATGATCCGAAGATCGCGGAAATTTACTACAACGCGGCGATCAACTTCGAGCGCGCTAGGCTAATCGGTTTAGCAATTCAGGCTCGTGAGAAGCTCATTAGCATGAAGCCAGACGATCCTTTGGCGAAGAAAGCGATTTATCGCGTCGGACAGAACTTCCAATTCATCGCCGCATACGAGGTCGCTGCCGAGAAGTACGAGTCTTTTGCGACTAAGTTCCCGGGCGAGCTAGCCAAGGCTGATGAGAAGGACCCGACAAAGAAGGTAGATGCTGCGACTGCACTCTACACAGCTACCTTCTTCCGACGAGGCCTTGGTCAACCCGACAAGTCGATTGAAGACGCCAACTTGTTCATCAAGAACTATGGTGGGCGCAAGGAGTATCAAGATCAGGCGGCCGGAGTGTTCTTCGATATCGCCCAGATCTACGAACAGCGGAAGGACTACCAAAAGCTCAAGCAGCACCTGGCCGATTACCTGAAGAACTGGGCATCGAAAGGCGGAATTGATCGCCAAATCATCGCAGAGGTGAAACTCGGCGAAATCGCTTGGCGTGAGTCGTGTCCAGCCCCGAATGGTGGTGTAAACGGTGCATGCATCGATATCAAGCGCGAGCGTGCTACCTCGGCAACCGCGCTAGCCGCAAAGGCAGCCGCTGCTGCGAAAACCAAGAAGCTTAAGCAGAAGGGACCCCTGAAATTAGGACAGTGCGGCCCGGAGACCAAGTCCAAGATCACTATCTTTGAGCGACGGGCTGCGCAGGTCAAAGAGGCTATGACGCACTTTGAGAAAGCACTTGCGCTTTGGAAGAACGGTGAGGCTCAGAAGGCAGTACCCAAGGGGGATGACGCAGGGGCTCGTGACGCTCGAATAGCGGTCATGACCTATCATGCCGCTGAGGCTCTGATGGCCAAGGGGGACCAGAGCTATGAACAGCTCCTCAATATGAAAGTTCCAACGGGTCTCTCGTTTGATCCGAAGCGCAAGAAAGAAAATGAGGCTGCGCTAAAGAAGTTCAAGACCTGGATTGAGCAGAAGAGCAAGAAACTGGCGGATACTCAGAAACTGTTCCAGAACGTTATCCAGTTCAAGAACGCTCACTGGGCTATCGCTGCTGCCGCACGCATTGGTCAGCTGTTCCAGGACTTCGCGAACGGCCTCTATACGACGGAAGTTCCGACCCCGCCTCCTCCGCCCAACGGTGTGGAGCGTGATGAATGGGGGCAGATGTTCCGCGACGCCTATTGCGATCAGATGTCAGACACCGCGGAGCCTCTGGACGGCAAAGCCGTGGAAGGCCTATCGACCTGCCTCAATAAGTCAACGGAGCTGAACTGGTTCAATGAGTGGTCCAAGCTATGCGAGACGGAGCTCAACCAGATCAAACCGTCCGAGTACCCACTGGCTGCAGAGATCCGAGCGCAGCCGGGCTATTCAGGAATCACCCTCGATGTGGCTCCGGTGATGACCGGTAGCTCGGAGAAGTAACCGCCAATGAGTACGAGCGTGGGAGATGTTGTTATGGGGACTCGGATGGAAAAAACCATGCGCCACCGCCGCTGGTGGTTAGAGGGCATTGGGGCATTCACCATCTTGCTGGTTGCGGGACCGGCGATGGCTGCAGGCGCCGCTGCACCGGTAGCGCCTGCAGCAGCAGCAGCGCCTGCAGCAGCGGCTCCGGCCCCAGCAGCGCCCAAGAATGAAAAGAAGGGTGCGCTTGACGATGTGGCGGAGCAGTACAAGCAAGCGCGTGCTCCAAAAAAAGACCAGACAGGCATCACGGTCCTTGGCCCGGATGAGTGCAAGTCCTTCGCTAAGGACTTTATCAAGGCTGGTGAGAAGGATAAGAAGGAAGCAGAAGGGTTATATAGCGCTGGCGTTGTACATGACCAATGCGGCCTTGATAAGGACGCAGAGGGTTACTACAAGCAGGCCCTTGGTAAAAATCCAAAACTGCAGCCGGCAATGAATAACTTAGGTGTGGTTCTGCAACGAGGAGGACAGACTCCCGCTGCGTTGCAGCAGTTTGAGGCGGCTATCAAGGTTAATCCCACAAGTCCTCAGGCCGTACAGGCATATAATAACCGCGGAGCTTTGCTGTTTGACAAAGCAAAGCAGACTAACAACAAAGCAGGGTATGACGAAGCGATTGGTTCGATTCGGCGCGCGCTTGCGCTCGATGCTGAATCAATGGCCGCATATCAGCTATTGGCGCAAGTCTACTATCACACCGCAGAGTCCGATCGAGCGAAACTCAAGTTAGCTCAGCTCGTTTGTGACGAAGCCAAGAAGATCGCCAAGGGCGTCCGCCGCATCTACGAGAACGGCCACCTGCCCGGCCAATACGGCGTCGGCATCCGCCACCTGGCCGAAGCGGCACTGGCCATGATCCGCCAGGCGCTCGATGCCTTCGCCCGTCTCGACACGCCGCAGGCAACCGACGTCATCAAGGCCGACACCGATGTCGATGCCGAATTCAAGTCGATCATCCGCCAGCTGATCACGCACATGATGGAAGATCCGCGCACCATCACGACGTCCATCGACATCATCTGGATCGCCCGCGCCATCGAACGCATCGGTGACCACGCCAAGAACATCTCCGAGCAGGTCGTCTATGTCGTCGAAGGTCGCCTCGCCGAGCAGGCCGCGCGACGCGCCGATCACGATCAGCGACAGCAGGAAGCCGAGCGTGGCGGTGGTCTGGATCCAGCTCGTGGCGTAGCCGCGGCGGCCGGGGCGCGAGTGCTCGGCGACGTAGGTCGCCGCGCCGCCGTACTCGCCGCCGAGCGCCAGGCCCTGGAGCAGGCGCAGCACGGTGAGCGCGATCGGCGCGAGCACGCCGATCGACTCGTAGGACGGCAGCAGGCCGACCAGGAACGTCGACGCGCCCATCACGAGGATGGTCACCAGGAAGGTGTACTTGCGGCCGACCAGGTCGCCGATCCGGCCGAACACGATCGCGCCGAACGGCCGGACCAGGAAGCCGGCCGCGTAGGTCGCGAACGCGGCCAGCAGCGCCGCGGTGTCGTTGCCCTTGGGGAAGAAGTACTTGGCGAAGAACTGCGCGAGCGTCGCGTAGAGGTAGAAGTCGTACCACTCGAACACCGTGCCGAGCGACGACGCGAAGACGACCTTGCGCTCCTCGGAGGTGATCTCTGCTGCCGATCGTTCCGTCGTGGCCATGGGGCTCCTTGCGGGGGGGTAGCGATCAGAACACGAGCTGGGCTTGCAGCGTGCCGGTGAGGTTGTTGTGCACGGCCGGCGCGCCCTCGACCTGCTCGAGCCGCGGGATGGCGAGCTCGGCCTTGAGATTGTACGCGTGCTTGGCGAGCCAGTAGTTGACGCCGAGCCGGATCGTGGTGACATCGGCGCCCGCGGCGTCTGCGTTGAAGTACTCGACCGCGATCACCGGCTCGATCTGCTCGTAGCGGTAGCCGGCCTGGACGTAGGCGGCGATCGCGCGATCGGGGCCGGCCGCGGTGGCGTACTGGTCGTAGCGGATCACCGCGGCCTCGCCGACGAGCTCGTTGTCGGCGTCGAGCGGGTAGTCGACGAACGCGTCGGCGGCGAACGCGAGGTAGCGCGTGCTGCCCGGGGTCGACGAGCTGCCGGCGCCGTGCGCCTGGACGTCGGCGCCGACGCCGAGGCTGATCACCGGCTGGTGCCGAACTAGTTCCGCGACAGCGCGTAGCCGTCGTCCTTGCCGACGAGGTTGTAGCGGATCATGCCGGCGAACCGCGGCGCGTCCGACGGGTTGACCTCCGGGGTGGTCGCGGTCGCCGCCTTGCCGCCGACGCCGTTGAACACGCCGACCCGGTAGTAGAGCTGATCGTCGAGCACGAGGCCGCGCGCCTCGACGCCGGCGTCGCGGAACGCCTTGCCGGCGGGGAACTTGATCACCGCGGTGCGGAAGTCGACGGTGTTGAGCGCGCCGGCGCTGGTCAGGTTGTTGCGCACGAACGGCACCAGCATGAACCCGGCGCTGAGCGTCAGCTCCGGCGCGACGCGGAAGCTCGCGAGCGCGTCCTGGACCAGGAACGTCGAGCTGTAGTCGCCGCCCTTGGCCCAGTTGGGCTGGTCGGTGATGAACACGAACGACAGCCGCGGATCGAGCTGGCCGCTCAGGATCAGCCGGCCGCGACGCAGGAACAGGTCGGTCCCGGGGTCGCCGTTGGGCGCCGCGCGCTGGGCGACCACGAGCTGGGGCTGGATCAGCAGGCCGAGGTTCACGAAGCGGTCGTCGCCGAGCTTGATCTTCTCGGCGCGGGCCGGGCGCGCGGTCCACACGGTGGCCGCGGACAGCGCGAGGGCGAGCAGCGGGCGGTGCATGGCGTCCGGGCTTCGCGAGCGGCGTGCCAGGCTCAAGTCCGCGACACGACGTCGACGCGGCGCGTGCAGACGGGTGGTTTCGACACGTCGTTGACGGCGCGCGTGTGTTGCAAGGTAACGTCGTGACGCGCGCGGTCACGCATGCCGCGCGGCGTCGTGCGCGGCCGGTCGTGCGGCCGGTCGCGCGGCCGGTCGCGCGCGCGGCC
>CALFYE010000307.1 GCA_937952145.1 uncultured Myxococcales bacterium | reverse complement strand
CCCGCTCGACACCAAGAGCGGCACCGACCCGAACCTGATCTATGAGCCGCTGACGAGCGCGGGCTGGGACGCGGTCTTTCAGAAGATCGTCACGCGCAAGGCGCCGGGCTCGCGGACCGCGCAGGACAAGTACTTCCTGCCGAACCGCTCCATCGCCAACGGGAACCAGCTCGCGATTTACACGGGCTACGCCTCGATCGCCTCGACGCTGGGCCGGATCTTTGATCCAAGCACGTTCTGGAACCCAGGCATCAATCAGGCCACCGAGACACGCATGGTCTACAGCAAGGCCACCGTCCAGTTTTGCCCCGAGATGGCGCTGGTGGATGCCGATGCCAATGACTACGTCTACATCTTCGTCAAGACGGACACCGAGCGCGGCGCGATGGTTCGCATCCCGCATGCGCCGACCGTGAAGCGCACCCGCGCCGAGGGCGATGAGGACGTGGATCGCGACGTGACGCGGATCGCCGCCAAGCAGACCTTTGGCTGCACGCTGACGAACCCCTGGAAGATCTACAAGTGGAAGTTCACGGCCCCATAGCCCATGGCCGCCCTGACGCTATACGAACTTGATTCGCTGCCCTCGGTTGCCCTCGCGGGCATGACTGAGGGCGTGGACTACCTGCACATCAAGGCCGCGGACTTTCTGCGCGTGCGCCTGCGTGCCGTGGGCGATGCCGGCTTTTATGGCAGGGTGCGCCCCTATTACAAGTTCGCGAACGCCTGGGTTCCGCTGCGGGGCGATGCCGACGACGACGTGACGGTCAAGCCCTGCACCGCGCAAAGCGACAAGCTCAACGGCTGGGCTGATGCGGGATTTCACTCCATGGGCCTCTCGGCGCCCGTGATCCTCGTGCTCGAAGACGGGAACGGCGTCGGAACCGCTGGCCTCACTGCCTACCTGGACATCGCAGACACCGAGGGCTAGCCATGCCCGTTGCCACCGCTCCCAGCTACACCACCCCGGCCCGAGTCTGGCGCCTGGGCCTTCCTTTCCATACCCTTTTCGGCAAGAGCAGCAACCTGTCCCCGGGCGTCGTATCGGTGCCTGCGGTGGTTGCGCAGACCGGCGACGGCGTAGTTGATGCCGAAGGCGGGCCGCATGACAGCTACGCCGATCTGCGCATCCGCTGCTCGCGCGCTGGCGAGATCAACCGCCGCGGCATCGCCAACCCTGGCCAGCTACCCCAGTTCCAGCTATCGGACGATGGCGGCACGACCTGGGATCGGCCGGTCACTTGCAGCACGGACCCAAACCGAGCATTCGTCGACGACATCGAGCGAGGCATCCGCTGGATCCTGGAAGGCGACAACCCGAACTTCGATGCCGGCGATGAGTGGTCCGCCACCGCCGCCCCGAGCCGTGACATCGTGGAGCTGATCCCGGTCTGTTCCTCGGGCTGCGATCAGTTCCTGGTGGGCTCCTACTGCCTGCCACTGGAGACATGGCCGGAGTTCCTTGAGCGCGTGGTTGCTTGGCTTGTGCGGTGGGAGCTTATCGTCAAGCGCGGGCTGGCCGCAGACCAGGACATGCAGCAGTACAACCCCGAGCAGCGGCAGATGTCGCTGATGGGGTGGTCTGCGATTGGTTGGCTGCAGGCTGCCCAGCGGGGCGATTTTCAGGACGATCCGCAGTTCGGCAAGAACGGGACCGCGGTGGTCTTTCCGCAGTTCGTGCGGCCGGCACTAGCCAAGCCGCCCTTTGGCTCTCGCATGTGGCGGGCCTGATGGGCGTCCGAGGCGCATTCGGCAAGCTGCACACCCTCATCAACGGGGCTCGCGCAATGGCCGGCGGGGCGCTGGAACGCGCCGAGGGCCGCATGATGCAAGAGGCCAAGGCAGCGCTGCAGGAGACGGTCGCCGAGTCGTTTCTGTATCAGCGGACGCCCGACGGAAAGCCCTGGGCAGCGCGAATCACGGTCTATGGCGACTTCCGCGACACGAACCCGCTTCTCTATGACCTGTTGAGCTTCATGGAGTACGAGGTCGGCGACGGAAAGATCACGGCTCGCAATCGCAAGCCGTACGCGTTTTTCCACCTCACTCCCTACAAACGCAGGGTGGCGCGTGTGTTCCTGCCGTCGAGCACTGAGCCGGGACAGATCCGCGACCGGGTCAAGCTGGCGGCTATTCGCGGGGCGCGGGCTCTGCTTACTGGGGGCCGCTGATGGCATTCCAACAGCCTGAGCGTTTTCTGTACGACTCACTTTACGACGTCTACGAAGACATCCACCAAAACAGCCGACTCTCGGGCGTAGCTCACTGCTTCGGCCCAAAAGAGGGCAAGGCGTTGTCCGTGCTGCCGCGCATTCGCTGGGAGCCATCAGAGGACCAGTTCAAGCCGGCGGAGATGGGCGGATATGTCGCCGTGCGGCCTCATGGACCGGGCGGCGAAAACCGAGACGTAATCGTCGAGGAATACGATCGCCGGGACGCCGGGGCGAACGTGCTGTTCTACGCAGCCACCTACAAGGAACTTGAGCGGCTCGTCGGCGCGTTCCTGGGGGCGCTGTCGGACGTGCTGCGAGCGGATGCCGTCTACGAGCTCAAAAGCGGCAAGGCGCAGGGGCCCGAGAACGATAGCCAGGATTCTTGGATGTACCGCTTGCCGCTCATGGTTCGCCTGATCTGCGCGGATACCTGGCTCGCTACTACACCGGAAAGCTCAGTCGGAACCCTCGGGAGCACCACTCCATGACCATCCCCAGCACGACCCTAAGTCTTACGAGTTCCGCTCCCCCGGGCGCGGTGCAGAGCGTAGCCAACCGCATCCATGTAATCGGGCCCTGCAGTGCTGGGCCGCTCAACACGCCGCGAGCCAAGAACAAGCTGGCCGACCTCGCAGTGAATGGCTACGGCCCTGGCGTGTCGCTGGTCGCCGAAGTATTCGCCGAAGCATCGAGCAACCTCAAAGAGACGGGCCTTCCGGTCTTTTTCACCCGGTCCGCCACGTCAACGGCATCCACCCGCGGCACCCTGACCAAAGTGCCGGCCGACGCAGGCACCGAGCTTGCCGTGTATGGCCGGATCCGGGTGCCGGGCGCCAACGAGAACGGCGACCTGTTTTTGCAAGCGGTGCAGTCCGGCGTGTCCCTGCAGGTGCAGACCGGCATGGCGCTGGCGCACGCGATCAACAACAAGGCAATCCTGCTGACTGTGCCGGCAGCGACCGCGGCCAGCGCCGTGGAAACCTACTGGAACGGCCAGGCGGCACTGATTGCGCTTGCCACCATCGACGCATTCGGCACCGGGGCGAGCAACGCGGGCACCACGCTGGCCCAGAGGCAGTTCGACAAGGGTTCACTCGGCTTTACCCCGCTCGATAATGGCTACTCGGTCGTCCTGTCGTACAGCGGCATCAGCACGCCGCTGTCTGCGTCCTTTGCGGGCGCTGGCAACAAGGAACTGACCATTGTCCTGGAGACCGATGCCGACGGCGAACCGATCAGCACGGCTCAGGACGTCCTAGATGAAATCGCCCCGATCATCGTGGGCAAGATCTCCGCCCGCATCCTGGGCGACGGCACCGGCCTAGGGGGCAGCAAGACCCTGACTGCGCTGACCTTCGGCAGCACTGCGGCGGCCACCTCGTCGGGCACTCCGACGGATCGCTATCTCCTGCAGGTGCGCGTTGCCCGCGGTGGCGCGCTGGGCGCTGCGACGGTGCAGTTCTCCGCCGACGAGGTCAACCCCGAGGATCGAACCAAGTTCGGCGTCGGCAACGCGTCCATGTGGTTTCTTGCCAAGCGCGCGGGCCTGTCCGTCGAGTTCACTCAACAGACGGGGGCAAGCAAGGCGCTGTCGCACACGTTCGCCGATGGCCTGCTCTCGATCGCTCTTGGCACGGATGGCTCCTCGCAGCCGGCTTCGACGCCGGTCGACGTGCGCACCTACCTGCAGGGCTTCCCGCAGCTCGTCTCGGCCTTCCGCTTTAACCTCGAAGTCGGCGACGGCTCCGAGGTCATGATCGCCGCCGATGCGGTCGAGCTTGCTGCGCCATCGCTGAACTGGAGCCCCGAGCTATTTGTGCCGGGCTCTGGCGTCGTCGCGCTGACCGATTCGCGCCTGACCACGGGCGTCGTGCTGACCTTCACGGGAACGCTCGTCGAGCGCGATCTGTGGCACATGGAAACCACGCTTCCTGCGTCGAGCATCGCCGACATGCGGACCGCGTTGGCTGCCGTGCTCGCGGACGATATCAACATCGGCGGCTGCGTGGTCTTTGCCAGCGCGATCGATCAGGCTGCCGCGCTGCTTCTGGACACTGACATCCAGGACGCCCTGCAGTCCCGACAGTTGGTTTGCCTGTTTACCGCTCCCGGCATCGGCGAGGCGGATGCAGATCAGACGCATGACGAGTGGCAGGATGCCGAGATCGTCGAGTGGCTTGGTTTTACGTCGTCGCGCGGTCTGCTGAGCAAGTGCGCGGGCGAGTACCTGCATGCCGACAGCTACTCCGGCCGCTACATGCGGCGATATGCGCTTTTTGCTGCGGCTGGGCGCAAGGCGTCGGCTCCGTACCATCAGGATCTGGGCCGGACGCTAGAAATCCCCGGCTCGGGCCGGCTGCGTCGCTGCCTGGGTCTGTATCACGATGAGGACAAGACGCCTGGTCTGCATGACCGCGACTTCATTACGCTGCGCTCGGCAATCGAGCGGCCGGGCGCGAAGTACATCACAGCGGCGCCGACCTGTGCCGATCCGAACAGCGATGCCGGGTACTCGCTTCTTTCGTACCCATCGCTGATGCTTGTCGGCTTGCGGACGGCCAAGCTCCGCGCCTTCGACCTGCGTAACACCATGTTCGCCGTGACGCAGGAAGCGGACAGCACCGGCGCCCCGGCTGGCGCGCTGACCCCGGCCTCTGCAATCAGCATCGAGCAGTACATGGGCGCGGGCATTGAGGCGGAGTGGCGGCGCCTGAAGTCCGATGGTCAGGGCTCAATTGGGCCCCTGCCGGAAGGCGTGAAGGTCTGCGAAGTGCTGCGAACCAACAACTTCGCGAGCGGCCCCGAGCGACGAACGATCTACTTCCGAATCAATGCGCCCGCGCTGGTGCCGGCGCAGTTCATCAGCATCGAAGGCAACATCCTTCTGCCAGGCTAAAGAGGCCACACCATGCCCCCAGCGTTTCCGCTCAGCGTGCAAGGGCACGCCTACAGCTACCGCGACATCAAGCCGCTTGGTCTGCCCGGCCTAGAGCGGATCAAGCCGTACCTGCGCGCAGTGGACTTCAGCAACGCCGCAGCCGCGGATCATGCGCACGGTGCAGGACAGCTCAGCTACGGCAAGGCGTCGGGTGTCTATGCCCCGACCGCCGAGATTGAGCTAGCCGAAGAGGGGCTGGATATCCTCCTGCCGCTTCTGCCGCCGCAGGGCTACAGCGACTTCGCCTTTGACTGGATGCTGCTGTTTGCCAAGGCGCAGAAGATCCCTCCCTTTCACCGCATCTTGTTCAAGCAGTTCTTCATCCTGGGGGATCGGGGTAACTGGTCGCCGGGCACTACGCCGTTGGCCGTCCGCATCCCGTGTCACGTCACCGCCATCGAGCGCGACCTTGGGGACGGCGTGCTGCGCTGCCCGATCAACCTCATTCAGGAACTGGGTGGCCTATGATCAAGACGCCTGCCGGCGCGATCGTTCTCCGGCCGCCGACCGAAAAGGAAGCCATCGCCTACGAAGACAAGCACCGCGCACACGGCCGCCCGCAGCAAGAGGGCGAGCAGATGGCCGGCGGCGTCTACGACAGTGGCCTGAAAGAGCTTCTGGCGTGCGTGGTCGAGCCGTCCGCGGACACGCTCGATCCTGATGATGGCTGGCTGGCCAAGTGGCCGGGGCTGATCAGGGACATGGGCCAAGAGTTCCGACGACTTGGCGGCGACAACGTGCCCCTGGTCGATGCGCCGGAGCTAATCACCGAGCCGGCGCATGTGTCGCTAGGCTGGCGAGCGCACGGGTTCCGCTACGGCAACGTCGACATCGTCGTGCGCCGCATGACCTTTCCCGAGTACAACGCCTTCCTGGCGGTGCTCGCTGCGGATAACTTCTTTGCGCTCGTCGCTAAGATCGGCAAGGACCATCTGCTGAGCCACCGCGGCGAGGGCGAGGCCGACAAGCTGTGGGCGGAGCATGCCTACCTATCCCAGCGGATCGGGATCAAGCTGCTAGACCTAGCCAACGGGCGCGCTGAGGCCGCTGAAAAAAAGCCGTCGAGCGGCTAAAGCGTCAGGACACTGACCTTGTGGCCGCCGCAATGAGCCTCATGGCCTCGCGGCATGGCAAACGCTGGCGCCGCGTCATCGGGCGCGAGGGCTTCGCTGGCGCGATGCTGGAAGCTCGCTTTTACCTGCAAACCAATCGCCTTTTCGGTGGCTGATGGACGAGCGTCTTGGCTTTGAACTCGACATCGATGTAGACGCGCACCGGCTGCCGCCGACGGTGCAGCATCTGGCCATGATGGAGCGTCACTTGCTCCGTCTGGACGGGTCGATCGAGCGCTTTGAGCGCAGCACCCGGGCGATGGACGCCTCCGCGAACCGGGTTCGCAACGTCGCTGGCTCCATCACTGAGCTAGCTAGCGCCGTTGGCCTACTGTCGCGCGGCCTGTCGACGGGTGCCGCCGCGTGGTCCGCCTTTGATCGCGGGGGCGACTTTGCGATCAAGGCGATGGGCGAGCGCTCGGCGACGATTCGCGCCTACACGCAGCTGCTCGGCGGCGATAAGCGAGGCGCCGCGCTCGAATACTACCGCGCCCAGGAGTTCTCCCAGAAAACGGATTTCTCCAGTCTGCAGATCGAGCAGGCCCAAGCCCGGCTGATGGCCCAGGGCTTCCGCGACAGGGACCTTTACGCCACGCTGTTTTCTGCCGCCGACCTCGCCGCGATCATGCCCGGCGACAAGAATCAGACGCTGGAGCGCGTGACGATGGCCCTGGCCCAGATCAAGGGCAAGGGCAAGCTGCAGGGCGAGGAACTGACCGGACAGTTGGCAGAAGCCGGCCTTAACACGACGCTGGTGAAGCAGCAGCTTGCGAAGTCGCTGGGAATCAAGGTTGGCGATGTCGACAAGCGGATCAGTAATGGTCAGGTAAGCGCGGACGTAGCCATCCCTGCGATCCAGCGGGCGATCCTGGTGCAGCTAGGCACGAGCAAGGCGGGTGAGTTTGCGACAAGCAGCGCAGGCAGCCTCACCGCCCTCATCAGCAACCGCGATGAGGCGATGCAGAACCTGCTCAAAGGCTTCGATGCCGACGCGAACCTGCCTGCTATCGACCGCTACAAGAAGGCGCTGACCGAACAGGGCAAGCTGTTCGACATCAACACGAAAACCGGGCGTGAACTGTCGCTGGTCATTCAGGACCTGAGCAACGCCGCCGTCGATGCCAAGAGCGGGTGGACCGAGTTTACGAGCGGTTTTCTGGAGAGCTTCGCCGATAGCTACTCGCGGGGCCTGAATCGCGACGGACGCAACTTTGACACTGAAAGCACGTCGCAGGCACTTCGCAACCTTGGGGAAGCCATTGGCCGGCTCGGCAGCCTGGCTAACTACGCCGTTGGAGGCGTGGGGGGCCTCACCGCCAATCTTGCTCAGCGTGGCGCCAATGTGGTCAACCGCGACGTAGACAACTTCACGGCGCTCGCAGAGGGACGCAGCGGCGAGGCGGCAAAAGGGTTTGGCCGCACTCTACTGGATCGCCTACCGGCAACAGCGGCTGCGCAGGAACTTTTCAAGCGGTTTGTCTATGACTACGACGCTGGGGATCGGATGTTGGCCAGCCGGGATGCTCCCATGCCCGGCGCGCGGTTCAAAGCGCCCCCGACAATCCCGCAAGTCAGCAAAGCAGAGCAACAGGCCGCAAAGAAAGCGGCTGCAGCCGCTGGCAAATCCCAGCCCTACCGCGGCGTGTTCTGGGACTACCAGTTTGACGGCTCGGTCGGCGTCTGGGCAAAGCCTCCCAGTGTCGAGAACCTAAGCCAGGCGCAGCAGGTCTCGGTGCGCGGCATCAGTCAGGCCATCCAGTCGCAGGCAGGTCAGCAGCAAATCAACATCAATATCCTTGGCTACAACAAGGACAAGATGGAGTTGGCTCGCGCGCTGGCGGAAGAACTTGGCAGGGTTGCTCGTCAGCCGCGCTAGCGATGCGGGAGCGCGCCAGCGAGCAGCAGATAGGCGTGGATCACTGTGGCGTACAGAAAAAAGCCGACGGTGACAAACGCGGGAAATGCGGCAAGGGAAACCCGAAAGAAGAACCAGACCAAGCGCCGAAATGGGATCCGCTCATCAATGAGAACGATCGGGGTCGGGGTGTTCATGCCCCGAACCTGACCTGCCCGCCGCCGGCTGTCAACTTCGCTACTTCTGACCATGCCCAAGTCGATACCCGGCTGGCTTGACGCCCCCTGGAACCCAGACCAGACGCAGAATCCCGATCTGGTCGGCAATCCCCAGGCGTGGAACTCGCTGCTTGCCAACGGCGAACGGCTGCCGGGCTTGGCCAAGGTCCACTCGGTCAAGCATGCCCTGATTGCCTTCCATGGCCGGGCAAGTGGCAAGACCCCAGGGGCGCCGACCGTCCGCGGCCGAGAGCCGGGCGTCGCGTCTTGCTCGCTGACTTTGCTGAATAATGCAGAGTGGGCGGCCTACGTTGAGATCAGCCCGCGCCTGCTGCCCGTTGTGAACCGAGGGAAGGCCAAGCCTGGCACGGCTGGCGCAGTGCAATTTTATCACCCTCTGCTTGCGGCGCACGGCTTGCGCTGGTGTCTGGTGCGTGACCTGGAGGCCACATCGCCAACCGGCAGCGGGCCAGGAATCGTGCGATTTACAATCGAAGAGACGCAAGACCCGGCCGACGTGAAGGTGACGCAGGCTAAGCCCAAAAGCACCGGGCTTGAAGCCGCGCCGATTATCGACATCGCGGGCGAGGCGCCCAGACCGCCGAACCTGCGCGACCTCACCCGGAAGCCGGCGAGCTTGGCCCGGTAGGCGCCGCCGCTACTTCCGTGCATGGCGGACGCGACTCTAGATACCAGGCCAACGGCCGGCGCCAACCCGCTCGCGGTGGCTTGTGGGGACTGGCTGCCGGCCTTTGCTGGCAACTGGACCGCCCATCTGGAGTTTGCCGATCTGGTCCCAGCCCCGACCGGCAAAGTGACCCTTCGTTGGCAGGGCCGAGACCTTGTTGGCGCTGTCCTGCGCAGCGGCCAGAGCAGCGCGGGCCGCACGTTCGCGCTTGTGGCTGGCGGCAACGGCCATCTCGCCCAGGCGATTCCCCCGAAGCTCCCCAGCCTGCCTTACCGCAACGCGACCGCCCAGATCATCGCGTCCCAGCTACTAACGGCGGCCGGCGAGACCCTGAGCCCGACAAGCGATGCCGGCATCCTGGCCACCCGGCTGGCGTTCTGGCCGCGCCGAAACGACACCGCCGCCGCGCTCCTGGATGACCTTGCGCGCAAGCTGGGCTGCATCTGGCGAGTGCTGCCTAATGGCTCCGTCTATCTTGGCCGCGACACCTACGCCGACGCCGGGCTGACTCAGCCGCTGCAGGCGCTTGACGAGCAGGATCCGGCGCACGCCACTGCGCTCTATGTGCCGCATGCCCTGGGCCCTCTACCTGGCCAGAGCTACGAAGGCCGCAAGGTCGGCGCCGCGCACTACTCCATCGACCCTGATGGCGCATTCCTGCGCCTGTGGTTCCACGATGCCGCCGAGTCCGATGTCGACAGCGGGTCGATTCGCTACTCGCTGGCCCGCATCATCCGAGAGACGCTGCGGGTAGACTTTCTCAAGTCCTACACGGGCAAGGTGGTTGTGCAGCGCCCCGATGGGACTCTTGATATTCAGCTCGACCTACGCGACATCCCGCCGCTTCCGGCTGTGCGGTATCGCGTGGTCCCAGCCGGCGCCAAGCTCACCGTCCCGGCGGGCTCCCGGGTGGTCGTTACCTTCGACAACGGCGACCCCCTGACGCCGGTCGCTGGCCTTTTCGATCCGGGGATGGCGACGCGGGGAGTAGCGCGGCTGAATGACACCGTCAAGCAGAGCCCAGGCTTTCAGACCTGGACTGGGTTGGTAAAGGCGGCGCTCACGGCACTGGGCGCAGACCCTGCGCTGGCTGCGATCGTCAATCCAACGGTCATCACAGCTCTGCAAGCCGTCACTGCCGCCACGGACCCCATCGGGTTGATTAGCTCTGCCTCCGGGGACATCGCGATCCCATGAGCGGCGTGCGCTATCCATTTGGCACTGACTGCGCCCTAGAAATCGACGAAGACGGGCAGCTTGACGCGGACACCACGTTCGCCGTCGTGACCGACGTCGCCCGGGTGCTTCTGGCCGATCTGCTGAAGATCATCACCACGACTTCGGGCACGCTTTGGTGGGCGCCCACGGCGACTGAGGACGCCACAGCGCTGCGCAACGACGCGATCAGCCCGGCGCGATTGGCCGCCGCTCGGGCCCGGCTGCAGAGTGCGATTGAGCAGGACGCGCGTTACGAGGATGTAGCTGTCACCACGACACAGCGGGGCCGCTCTATCCAGATCACCATTCAGGCCGTCGCAGTCTCGCGGCAGCTTCGCCTTGTGCTGGTCGTCAATGACGACGGCACGCTGAGCGTCGAGGAAAGGACAGCAGATGGCGACGTTCTCTAATCTCGTCGGAGTCATCGACACCGCGGCCTATTTTGCGCAGCTGATGGCCCGCCATTTGTTTAACGGCGTGCCGACGGACACCTGGCTGTCACTGGTCAACACGGGCCTGAGTACGACGCAGTACGTCAGCGAGGCCTTGTCTGTGCTGCGGGCGCTGCTGACATCCATCTTTCGGGCGTTCTTTCTCGAAGAGTGGCTGGATATGCTCGCTGAGGCCCAGACCGCCGACGAGCGCGAGGCCATCGAGCAGCGCTTGACCATCGTGGCCAGGAACGTCTATGGCATTGAGCGCGAGGCGCCCCAGCTTCAGCTCGCGCGCTTCACGCTGGTTTCGGGGGCCACGGCGCCAAGCCAAGCCATCAACGTCGGCGACATCGTCGGCACCCTGGGAGACTCGCCGCTGCTGTGGGCCGCTGAGGAATCGGCCACCCTGGAAACTGGGCAGCGCGCCGTTGTGCTATTCCGCGCGACGCAGCCAGGCTCAGCGCACAACGTCCCAATCGCTACGACTTTGGAGTTAAAAAACGCGCTGCTTGGCGTGAGCGTCGATAACCGCGCGGTCGGTGCGGCAACCGCAGTAGGCAGCGGCAACGCCGGCCTGCTGTTTTTCGCTGCGCAAGCTGGGGTCACGGTCGAGGTGCTCAACAACGGCGCCAGCCTGCCGCTCGCTGTATCGGGCAACCTCACAACCAAGCGCGTGACGGTGCAGCTCCGCACGGATGCGGGCGCGGTGGCGCAGAGCACCGCCGAGGAAGTCAGGACGGCGCTGGCAGACGCTGGCCCGCTTACCTTCATCCCCTCGCTGATGGTCGCGGTGAAAAACGCCGGCACGGGCTCGCTAGTCATGGCCATCACTACTAGCCCGATCGCGCTGAAGTGGGATGGCTCCTATGTGCAGAGCGCTGGCGCAGACCGCGAGAGCGCGGCACGGCTAAAGCGGCGGTGCGAGACGCGACTGGACACCATCGGAGGCGGGGGCGGCAGTGGCTACCCACCCGGAGCCACAGGCACGGAAGATGCCCTGGTCTTCTGGGGTCTCGCCAAACCGGCGGGGTATGAGGCCAGCCCTGTCTCCTGGGTGCGTGTGCTCAGCAACAATCGGCTAGGCACCATGTCTGGAGGCGAGAGCACGGTGATCCTGGCCAGCGCGGCGGGCGTGCTTTCTGCCGAAGACGTAACGGCCGTCACAGCCAACTATGAGAACCCCAAAAAATATTGGGGCGGGCTCAATGTCGTCGGCGCATCTGCGCTAGTCGTGACCCTTATCGGCGTCGTGCATGTCCGCGCATCCAGCGGCAAGACGCTGGCCGAGGTGGATGCTGCAATCGATGCCGCGCTGATTCGCTTCCGCGAGCTGATCGGCGAGCAGTGGAGCCGCAACGAAGCGCCGCTCATCCAGGTGCCCAAGATCATCGCCGTCCTAAGTGAAGCGGACACCGGCGCGATCATGTGGGTTGAGTGGACCGGCTTTTTTCTGCCTGTCGTGCTGCTCTGGGATCAGTTCCCTGAGTTCGACAAGAGCGGGCTCGTCCTGCAGTTCGGGTAGGCCATGAGCAACCTGATCAGCAACTACCTCCTGCGCGATCTGCCCCGGCCACGCTACCTCAGCGGTCGCAAGATCACACGCTACCTGCGCACGTTCTGCGAGATCCTCGACACGGTCTCCCAGGATGCAGAAGACGCGCGGCGCGAGCTTTCGCTTGTGGACTGCGGCACAGAGGCGCTGGCCCCGAATGCCCGCAGCCGCAACGATCGCACGTTCGCCCGCGAGACGTTCGCTGCGCTGCGCCTGTACCTGCTGCGCATTCTGAGCGAGAAGCGCAAGGCCGGCACGACGGACGCGATCCAGGCTCAGTTCGCCCGCTTCGGCTGCCCTGTCGTCGAGATTGTGGCTGAACTGGATCTGCGCGATGCGGGCGTAGTCGGCGGCTTCGGCGGCCTTATCGGCTTCTGGTTCCTGGTCATCCGGCAGCCGCACCCGTTCCCGGTCTTCACGACCGAATGGGACGGCGGCGGGGAGTACGCCGACGAAATCAGCTACTGGGGATCAGCTGTGGGCCAGACCGAGATCGCCGACATGGCGGACATCTTCCGCCGGTGGAAGCCGGCTGGCACGTCCTGCCGCTTCGTCATCATCGACGAGGACGGCAGCTTCAGCTGGGGCCCCGGCGGGCTGGCCGGCAACTATCAGCTGATCCCGTTCAACGAGGGCTGGGAGTACGTGCCGCCGTATGGCGCCCCCGTCCACTTCTACAACTCCGACTTCCTGATCCCCTAAGAGGACCCATGTTGATGAAAAAGAGCTATCGGTTTGTTGTCGTGCCCATGCTGATCGTGCTCGCCTTTTGCGGCGGCGTGGCCCTGGGTTCTGACGCAGACCTACAGCAGTACAACGGCACGGCTTCTTTTGCCGCCGACTGGAAGGCGCAGGCCAAGCTGCTTGTCCGCGATGGGAAGAAGATCACGGCCGATGACAACGGCGCCGGCAAGGCACCCGTCAACCGCGGCCTAAAGCAGGTGATCGACATCGTCGGCGGCATCCATGACGGCATCTTCGGGTCCGCGCCGGGCGCGACGCGGCGCACGGTCAAGAGCCTGGAAGCCGATGGCACCGGTGGAAACGTCAGCACCTTGCTTGCTGGCGGCATTGCTAGCAACACGGCTAACGACCGTTCGCTGATGACACCGACCGATGTGTCTGTATTTAAGATTAGCCCCACCGGCGGTCAGACACAGATGACCAAAGGCGCGATCATATTTACCAATACCGCTGACGGAGGCGGCAATCCTGCGCGCGCTGTCAGCGTTATCAATAAGGTCCTGCCGCTCAATACGGTGAAAGCGTGGCTCAATGCAGCCACCGACGGGGCTGGCAGCGTAACCATCACTGATGGGTTCAATATAACTAGCTGTGCCGTTATTGACAACATCACGGTCGATTGCCAACTGGCCAGTAGCCTAGCGGACACTAATGGGCTAATTCAGGCCACTACGGCATTTGGTCACGACATACAGTGCAGTCTATCAGCGGCCAACACCGTGCATTGCCAGTTTTTTGACCGAGGCGCAATGACTCAAAACTGCCTAACGCTGGCAGCGCCGAATAACTGCGTGCTCAAACTGATCGTTCTTGGGCGGCAGACAAGCTAACGGGGGAAGCCATGGGCGATCTGCTATCAATCGAAAGCCGCAAGCAGAAGGGGGCGACCGGCGCTACGGGCCCCGCAGGCCCGGCCGGCAACCCGTACGAGAGCGTCACCACAAACGACGCAGCCAGTGCGGGGCAAGTCGCGCGGCGCGTCACCGGCGGCAACGTCGAGCTAGCTGACGGCGGCGCCGTTGGTAGCGGCGATGCCACGGTAGGCCTGTATGGCGCCGCGGTCGCGGGCGGGGGCACGGCTCAGATCTATCGCTCAGGGTCGCGTTGTCCTGTGGCCGGGCTCCCGGTTGGCGTGCTGTGGCGCAGCAACACCGGCGGCGCTGTGCTGCACGCGTCGCTGGTCTCTACTGAGTACACGAACCGGCTCGGCTACAGCGACGGTGCGGGAGTCGATGTCAACGTCGGCGCAGAGGAGATGGTTCCATGAGTAAGAAACGATTCGCCCTACTGATCGCGGTCGCGCTGTGTGTCGGCGCATCGGCAGGCGCTTACAAGCCGCAATGCAAGGACAGCAGCGGGCGTCTCATCGTCTGCTCTGGCACCCTCGACAACACGCAAGCGCCGACCGCTCCGGCGATGTCTGGCGCGAACATCACCGCCAATACCGTCCCCGCGGGCGCCATTGTTCCCGGAACCGTCGATAACACCGAGTTCGGCTATCTCGACGGGCTTACGGGAAACGTCCAATCCAAACTCGATTCCCTGACCGCCGACCTTGCGCTCGCCTCGATAGGCCTCACGCAGCCCGCAGCTGGTTTGACAGTCACGTCCTCTGTCGCGCTTGGCGCCGCCGCGACCTTCGCGCTGGCAAACGACCTCGCTGCCCTGGAGGGCTTGGGTTCGACGGGCCTTGCGGCGCGCACGGGGACGGATACTTGGGCGCAGCGCTCTATTGCTGCTGGCACTGGCCTCAGCGTTTCCAATGGCAACGGCGTCAGCGGCAACCCCACCGTGAGCGCGGGCACTGAGCTTGCGGGCCTGTCCGCGTTAGCAACAACGGGATTCGTGCAGAGGACAGGCGCGGGCACGTACAGCACAACCTCGGCGATCGACCTTAACACCAACACCACCGGCGTCACTCCGACGGCAAAGGGCGGGACCAATCTGAGCTCATTTACCGCGGGCTCACTGTTTTACGCCTCGGACACCACGACCATCAGCCAGCTTGGCCCATGCTCGTCCACTCAGTTCGTGGGCAGTAATGGCACGACTCCGACGTGCTCGGCTCTTCCCACCGCCACTACGGGATCGGCTTCGCTGAGTGTGACGCAGTACGACATCACGACAACCAATACCTTCGAGGACATCGGCCTATCTGCGAGCCTGCCGAGCGCTGGGACCTATCTGGTGTCCGCCGACGTGCGCACCTTCTGCCAGACAAGCGGATCGCCGCCTGGTTACGTTACCTGCAAGCTCTACAACAGCACCGACGCTGCGGATGTGACCAACTCCGAACGCTTCGGCGCCGTCGATTACACCAACAACGGATCGACGGACACGCTGCCGATCCGAGAGATCATCACCATCGCCGCAAGCAAGACGATCAAGGTCTATTGCAAAACCAACAGCGGGCCGACCTTCCTCAATCGGGGCGCGGCGTCGGACGCTAACGGCCGGTCGCGGATCTCCTACGTAAAGCTGAGCAGCTAGCCATGCAAGCACTCTCTCGCCCATTGTGCGCCCTACTCTCCATCCTGCTTCTGGCCTGCAGCCCCGACGTCGAGCCGTTCTGCGGTGCTGCCGAAAACCTGCTTGTGTGGCAGGTGCAAACCAATGGCAGGGTCGCGACCACTTCGCTCCCCTTGGACGCATGCCGCCGGCAGACCGAGCTTGTGAGTGACCTCCTGCCCGGCGGCGAGGTCTCGATTTCGCGCGTGGTCCCGATCCCCGCTGGCTATCGGCAGCCCTATGTCGAGGTAGACAGCGGCGCGACGGCTGCCTGCGCGGCGATAACGGTGGCGCTCGACACCCAAGGGCACGCGGGGCCGGTGGCGAGCTTTGCGGCGCAGTCGGGCGCACCAGTGGCCAAGATCGCGGCTCTGGCCCAGGGGCGCTGCAGCGTCCGGATCAAGCCGCGGATACAGATCGGCGAGGGTCCGTGAGGGCCTTGCTTCTGCTTGTCGCCCTTTCCGCCTGCGGTCAGGGCCCCACATGGCATCAGGACATCGCGCCGATCGTCGAGCGCTCGTGCTCGGGCTGCCACGCCTTCGATGCGGCCAGCGCCACGCGGCAGGCATCGAGCATCGCCGAGATGGTCACGTCCGGCCGCATGCCGCCCTGGCTACCGGATGACAGCCTGCCATACAGCAATGACCCGCGGCCGACCGCGGCACAGCGCGCGCTGATCCAGGCCTGGGCGCGAGACCCGGAGCTCGGCACCGCGCGGCCGCGCTCCGCGCCGCCGGCCGGCGAGCTCTTCGAGGGCGAGCCCTATGCCCCGGGCGACCGAGATGAGTTGCGCTGCTTCCTGCTGCGCCCGCGGCCGGGATTCTTCGCCGCCTACCGCTGGACCGGGGTAGGCGCGCACCACTTCGAAGCGACAGTGGTCACGGCGGCTGGTGCTGCGCAAGCCGAAGCCAAGGGCGGCGCGCGGGGCTGGGACTGCGCCGACGCGCAAGACTTATCGACGAAGACCGGGCTCTTTAGTACGAACCCCGCGGTCCCCTATCGCTATCCCGCTGGCTACGGGGTCGAGATTGCCGACGGGGACGCGCTGGTGCTGTACGCCCACTTGACGCCGCAGGCAGACCGCAGCCCCCGGCGCTTCGGGATAGCGCTTGAGTACGGCGCACAGGGCCAGCCAGTAGTGCAGCACGGCTGGAATGCGCCCTCTGAGGTCCCCTGCCAGCCGGCTCTTGCCGGCCAGCCGCAGTGCCAGCGCGAGTGGGCGCGGTCGCTAGCCCTGCTTGGCGCTGGCTTGTCCACACCCGAAGAGCAGGTAGCCCGCTGTGGCCCGCAGGCCTTCGAGCCGTCCACTGATGGCAGGTCGATGATTATCCGCTCCCAGTGCCGATCCGCGCTGCCCCCTGGGCGCTGGCGAGCGCTGGGGGTGCGTGCTCACATGCACCTTGCCGGGCTCTCGGTCACTGTGAGCAGCGGCGGGCGCACGCTTCTGCATATCCCGCGGTGGGACTACCGATTTGAAGACACCTATGCGCCCGTCGGGCCGATCGAGCTTGGCCCTGATGCGACGATCGAATGCACCTGGGCTGCAGGTTCGCGATATCATACTTTCGAGCTGGGCCGCGACGGGGAGATGTGCGTCGGCTCGCTTGTCTTAGGAGCCCTATGACCTGGCATGACGTGATCAATACCGTTATCGGCGCCGTCGCTGGCTCGCTTGTGGCGATGCTTGGCGGCTGGCTCAAGGCGCGCGAGGAGACGCGACGCTACGAGGCGCACCTTGCCGCGCTCAAGGAGTTTCGCGCTGGCATCGCCGCAGCCCCGGAAGATGCGCGCGACGAGTTAGAAAAGGCCCGGCCGAGCAATCCGCCGCCGGTGGATAAGATCGCTCTCTTGCTCCTAGTCAGCCTCGGGTCGGGTATCTTAGGCGCCACCGTGGCCCCTCGCCTGCGCGCGGTGATTGATGTCGCCGCGGTCAAGCCCCCAGCCATCGACGACACCGCGACTGCCGGCGAGTGCAGCAAGGATGACGACTGCGGCAAGGGCTGTTCTTGCAAGCAGCGTCAGTGCCGGTGTGCGACGATCGAGAGCAAGCCCCCGCCCAAAAAGCCGGACCCTCGCCGCAGCGCGCTGCAGATGGGCACCGCGCAAGCCGCTGTGATCTACGCTGGCGATCCGCACTGGCGACCGTGATGGGCGTTCTGTAAATTCCTTCCTCTTCCATCTTGCCGCCGCCGGCAAAATGGTTTCTACCCTCCCCGCACTTCCCCCGCCTCAGCAGTAAACCCCCGCTTTACAACTGCAGCCCTCGATCGCTCCACAGCCCGCCCCCGAATTGCCCCACCTCCGCCCTGTCTCCGTCGCAAAACCTAGGTCGACAGCCGCCCGCCCGTCCAAGGTTGCCGATTTCCGACCTCATTTGAGGAGGCGGCACTTGTCCGGCCAATCCACAAACGACCATACAGCAAAACCCGTACTTTTAAGGCTTATAGGTTACTATTTACCCATCGGCCAGGTTCTGTTTGTTCTGACGCAAAATACCTAAGCTGAGCGTCTACCCGCGCGCGTAGCAAGCAGCGTGCTAGGTGCGGTCGTTGTGTTTTTGCACGGCATAGACCGCCCAAAGGATCGCGAAGAGGTAGACGCCGATCAGCCCCAGGCCGAAGCTGACCACGCAGATCGGCACAGCGGCCAGCGCCAGCACGATCGCCCCCACCGGCGAGCTATAGAGCAGCCCCAACGGCCCGAAGAAGAAGCAGAGGGCAACAGCGAGCGCGAGATCCTTGCGCCGGACAGGCTCCGACGGCTGAGCGGCTGGGCGCGTATGAACTGCCGCCGGTGGATCGCCCTCGATAAGGCGGCGTAGGTCGGAATCAGACATCTGTGGTTTTTGGTCCATTCGTGGCACCCTGCCGCACACCAACACCCCGGTCAACAGCGACGAAAAAACAATTAACCACAGTTTTTTGTTGACGACCGCAGCGGTCATCAGGCAGGCTCAGTCCTACCGATGGCCGCAGCGCTCGAAATCGCAGACCTCTCTCAAGCACCGTCCCCGCGCCTAGGGCCAGCTCCCCCGACGCGCGCGCGACATGCGATTGCACCCCTTGGCTTGGCTGACGAACCCAAGCTAGGGGGCCTGAGCGCTGCGGCTGTCGGCCTTTATCCGTGGCTGCTGCTGCTGCGGCAGCAGTGGGTAATCCGTGGGCTGTCTGTGCTGCGCGGGACCTCGGTGGAGGCGGTGCTGGCTGCTGAGATTCCGCTGCCCGACATCGCGGCAGGCCTGGCAGAGCTTGAGCGCGCCGGGCTTGTGCTTGTAGACCGGGCGGCGCGCGTGCTGTACGTCCCGGCGGGGCAGTCGATGACGGCTCAGGCGCCAGGCAACGTGCGGCAGGTTGAGCAGCTTGCGCAGCAGGTTGCGTGCCTACCATCGAGCGCGGTGGTGGAGCGAGCCAAGGCGGATCTCTTGGCGCTGTGCGAGCGCGCAGAGCCGGAGCGCGCCCGGCATCGTGGGCGGCAGATCGTAGACAAGACGCTCCTTGAGCGCGTGCGGGAAGCGCTAGGCGTGCGGCTGCGGGCGCTGCCTGAGACCGAGGAGCAAGCAGGGCAGCTCACGCTGCCGGGGATGGCGATCGTGATGGATCAGACACCAGACTTTATCGACTACACGCTGGCTTGTGAGCCAGTGCAACCACTTCGGGAGGGGGCGCCGTCGCAATCCGTCGCCAAACGAGCCGGCGGCGCTCCTCTCTCGATCCTCTCTGGGGGGCAAGATGATCACGGAAAAACAGACGTGGGAACTCAAGGCGGGCCTGAGCAGGCAGCTGCGCAAGGCTCACATGCCGCGGGTGCAGGTGCTGGCCGTGTCGGCGACGGGCGAGACGATCACGATAAGCGGCGTGACGGCGCCGGGGGTGCGAGCGATCGAGCGGGCGCGGTTTTTGCTGCTCTACCGACTCTTGGCACGGACTGGCGAGCCGTCTCCGAGCGTTGCCCCCAGCTTGCGGGGGCGTGCGGGATTACGGACACGGGCCTATCACACAAGCAGGAGGCCCAGCTTGCGCGCGACTGCCGAGAAAACAAACTGACGCGCGAGGATCTGCTGTTGGTGGCGGACTACGTCAACGCCGGAGGTTTTGCCTGGGCTCGCACCGGCGCCCGCGAGCGCGTGCTTGCGGACCCGGCCGAAGCGGTGGCCCAAGCTCGGCAGTGGGACGCCGATGGCCGGCCGGCGGCAGGCAAGAACAAGAGCAGGGCGCCGCAGAACCTCAAGCCTTCGCAGGGGTGGGAATCGTGAAGCCAGAACTACTGATAGTTCCTCCCGCTGCCGGCCAAGCCATGATCCCTACCTGCGGAGGCTGCAAGCACAGCAAGATCCCGCCGCCGAAGATGAGCAGGCACAAGCCGCCGCGCGTGCTGCAGGAGTATCCAGGGGAGTGCGTCTATCCGGCTGCGCCTGTGCCGATGGTTGCTGTGCACCCCGACTATAGGAGGAGTGTGCGGGCTGACCTCGACGCGACCAAGTGCCCATGTTTTGAAGCGCGGGAGGTGAAGCCATGAAGCCGAACGGGCGCAGACGGTGGCGGCGACGCGCGAAAAACCTGCGACACATGCTCAGGCATGAATGGGCGCTGATTTTGGAACACGCCACGCCGAAGGTCAGAGCGCAACTTCTGCATGCGCAAAAGCATCACAGTTCGCGCCCACTGCCGCCCCTCCCCGCCCGCGAGTTTTCGCCGCAGTCGCTTGTCGGGATGAGCCAAGGCGCACGGAAGCGGGCGGCGAGATCTGAACTGACAGGCGGGCATCGGGTTGGGCACTGGACTGAGCTTCTTCCGAGCATTGTCAGCGCAGTCTATCGGGGGCCACACTACCGCCTCGGCGAGCGCCTGCGACCGTGCCCGGGGTGCGTTGAGTGCTTTGTCTGTCTGGCCTGCGAGAACGGGACCTGCAAGCGCGAGCATCATCGCATGCACATCTGCGACGGTTCCGGCGTGCTGCCGGCGAAGCGTCACCGGCGCTGCGGGTGGTGGCTGCAGACGCGAACGGCGAAGAACGCGACGCAGCGCTGCGGGATGCCGCTGACCTTCGGGGGCTGGCTTGACTGTCAGAACTGCGGCGGGTCGGGCTGGCTGATGGGGAGAAAGCGACCATGAAGCGCGTGCGAGTAGCAAAGGGCTGCGACCGAAAGTTAGCAGCGCAGATCCGGCGTGTGGTCCTCCGGCTGCGACTGGATCGGCGGAAGGTCTACTGCGAGGTTGATGGGCTACTAAGCACCGAGGAGCGATTCACGGCGCGATGTTCCGGCTGTGCCTGTGACTGCGGCGATGGGCATCCATGTTCGCATGAGAACGGTGGCTGTCATGAGTGCGGATACACCGGCAAGCGCGTGACATTCTTTGCGGCCTACGTCGGTGTTGCGGGCGAATTGGTGCGGCTGCCGGCGAGGGGTGAGTGATGGGCGACCTAGCGCAATCGGTGGGTAGTTTGGTGGCCCTGGTTACTCAGGGCGATTCGCGTGTTGCGCCGAGTCGGCGCGCGTTCGTCTGCCCAAAGACGCGGCAGGATGAAACCTGCGACGGACGACTGCACTACAGCGTGATCGATGACGGGGATAGTCGTCCATGTCCGCTGGATCGGTATCGAGCGGTGCGCGCTGAGCTTGCCGACGCATTGGAACTCGCCGGCTACAGCAAGGGCCGAAACCCACTTGCCGATCCCGTGCATCAGGTGCTGCTTGCCAAGTGGAGCGAGACAAACCGGGGCGGGCTCAAGACGGACTACACCGGGCCGGGCGAAGCGCTGCACCGTGCTCACGAGCTGGCCGGCATGGGCTTCGGATCCGGCTATCACCTGCTGATGCACGGCGGCAAGGGGCTCGGCAAGACACGGATCGGGCTGGCGCTGCTGTTCTGGGCGCTGTGGGACGGTAAGCGGGCGTGCCGGGTGAGCTGGGCGGATCTGGTCAAGGTCGCCAACGGCCAGTCGAGCTTCGACGGCGAAGCGCAGAAGGCCGCAGAGCTGACGATTGACCGCTGGCGCAAGCAGACACTGATCCTCTTCGATGACCTGGGCACGCTGGACGAGCGGGAAAACGAGCGAGCGTTCGCGACCCTGGGCAGCTTCCTGGACAACTACAGCGGCCAGATCGTCGCGACAACGAACCTACGCGGGGCGACTGGGGGCGACGCCTTTATTCGCGCCCAGGATCGGCTGATGGCGACGCGCGAGATCAAGGGTGTGCGCCTCAAAGCCGTTGCCGTGGCCTTCGACGGGCCTAGTCAGAGGAGGGTGTGATGGACCGCATGCGACCGATGAGCGAGGCGCCGCGAGACGGGACGGAGGTGCTGCTGTGGTGGAAAGAGGCGACCTACAATCCGGATGTTGCGCATTATTACGCGCCCTGGACCATGTGGCTAACAGATGGCGACAGTGCGTATCAAGATGCAGTGTTTGCCGGCTGGACCCCGATCGTCCGCCCGCTTGAGCCCGACGCGCCGGAGCGCAACTGCAAGGGCGCGTGGGTGCTTGGCAACAACTGCAAGACGTGCCCACGATGCATAGAGACGAAGCCCGAAGCGCCGGAGCCCGAAGCCCAGACCATGCCGCCGACGCCGCAGCGGCTGAGACTGCAGATTCGGAGCGCGGCGCGGGAGTCGGTGGCGCTGGGGCAGGGGGTCGGCGAGTTCTTGGCGATGGCTGAGATGGCGCATGCGCAGGCGACGCAGCGCGCGGCGAGGGTCGGGCGATGACCGCCCTCGCCGAACACATCGCGCAGCAGAAGGCGCGCGGGGACCGGCTGCTGCTGTGGTCCCTGTGCCCGGTGCGCGGGTGCCTGAGTTTTGCGCCGGTGGGGCGGCACTGCGGGGCGCACTGGGTCCGCGATTTGGTCCGCACGGTGGAATGCAACCGGCTCGCGATGGAAGCCTTGGAGCGGTTTAAGGCAAGGCACAGCGAAGGCTCGATCGTGATGGGCGGTGCACAGTGACCATTGACCTGCGCAGCGGCGACTGCATCAAGATCATGCGCGGTCTGCCGGAGCAGTCGGTCGACCATGTCATCGCTGATCCGCCGTACTCAGAGCATGTGCATAAGTGCGGGCGACGCGGAAACACTGGGTACGACGGGGACACCGGCAAGGCTGCGATTTCTCGCAATCGCGATCTCGGGTTTGCGCATCTGACGATGGACACTCTGACGTGCC
This sequence comes from uncultured Myxococcales bacterium, assembly GCA_937952145.1. Lineage (GTDB taxonomy): Bacteria > Myxococcota_A > Polyangia > Palsa-1104 > JAEUJZ01 > JAEUJZ01. The sequence continues at coordinate 5,490 of CALFYE010000307.1, read as the reverse complement.
TGGCTGCTGAATACGCGCGAATTACGCGCCGCTGGGTCGCTGTGTTTAGCGACACTGAAAGCGATTACCTGTGGAGGCAAGCGCTAGAGGTTGCTGGGCTGGAATACGTGCGAACGATGTTCTGGCACAAGGTCGGAAGCACGCCTCAGTTCACTGGGGACCGTCCCGCGGTGGCACTGGAGGCAATCACGCTGTGCCATCGCCCAGGGCGCAAGCGGTGGAACGGCGGCGGAAAGCATGGGCTCTATGCGGTGCCCATCGTGCTGAATCGCGGCGGCAATGATTGCCGATGGCATCCGACGCAAAAGCCGATCGATCTGATGCGCCAACTGGTCGCGGACTTTACAGATCCCGGCGAGACAGTGCTCGACAGCCACATGGGCAGCGGCACGACCGGCGCCGCGTGCGTGGAACTGGGCCGGGAGTTCATCGGCATCGAACTCGACCCCAAGCACTTCGCGACGGCACAGCGCAGGATTGAGAACACCACGCGACAGGGCTCGCTATTCGCGCCGACGAAGCCGCAGCAACTAAAACTCGGTGCCGCATGCCCGTGAATGCTCTGCGCACGCCATTCCCTTGGTTTGGTGGCAAGTCACGCGCCGCCCATCTTATCTGGGAGCGATTCGGCGACGTAGCAAACTACGTTGAGCCGTTTGCGGGCTCACTGGCGGTGTTGCTATCGCGTCCAACTGAGCCACGCATCGAGACGGTGAATGATCTTGATTGCAACGTGGCCAACTTTTGGCGAGCAACGAAGGCAGCCCCGGAGGCGGTCGCAAAGTGGGCGGACTGGCCGGTAAACGAAGCGGACCTGCATGCGCGGCACCGTTGGCTAGTCGAGAATTTGCCAGCGCACCGCGAAAAGATGATGCGCGATCCGGACTACTTCGACGCGAAGATCGCGGGCTGGTGGGCCTGGGGCCTGTCGCAGTGGATTGGCAATGGGTGGTCGGACGGCAAACTAGAGCAGAAGCGCCCGGTGCTCGGAAATTCCGGACGGGGGGTGCATCGTCTGATTTCTCCCGATTATCTGCATGAATGGTTCCGCGATCTTGCTTCGCGACTCAGACGGGCGAGGGTGCTCTGTGGCGATTGGTCCCGCGTTTTAGGCGACTCATCGCTGCTCGGTAATGGCTTCCCCGTCGGAATCATGCTTGACCCACCGTATGACCAAACGATCCGCAGCCCTGAGTTATATGGAGTCGAGACGGAAGTCAGCGCCGCGGTTCGCGTCTGGGCCATCGATCATGGGGACGACGGGCGACTGCGCATTGCCCTCTGCGGCTACGAAGGTGAGCACGCGATGCCTGGCACCTGGGAATGCGTCCCATGGAAATCGATAGGCACGAACGAGGAGAATGCCAAGCGCGAACGCATATGGTTCTCGCCGGCATGTCTGCGCCCAGACAAGGGCCAACTTGCATTACTTGAGCCAGGGTTATGCCCGACGCCCTAGACGAGCTGCTGGCCAAGATCCAGCGCGAGCACGGGCCGCGGGCGATTTACCGACCGCCGGCGATTGTGCCGGCGGGGACGTGGAAAAGCGGGCTTGAGGCTCGCTGCAAAGACGAAAGGGATGACGATGAACTACACACGAAGACTATCAAGTACGGCTGCGCTGATGGCGCTGGCGGCAATGAGCGGGGCGGGGGGAGCGGTGGCGGGCAACGATGCTCCGGCGGTACTGGAACTGAAGCGTACGCCGTGGGGCAAGATGCCCACGATGCGCGAATTGGGGACGCCGTACTACCACAGCAGCGGACGGGGTCGCCCTCGCTCGCAGCCGAAGCGCCGCCGCCTGTTCCGGGGCATCTCGCGGACCGTCAGCGGCCGCCGGAAGTAGACCCATACAGCCCAGACCGGCGGCTGTATTCGCGGAAGTGGCTGGCGGAGTTTGACCGGCGGTGTGCGGCTGCGGTGGCAGAGATGACGGCGGCGATCGAGAGAGCGAGACAACGAAGATGAGCAAGCTCAAGATTCGGCCATGTGGGCTGCGTGAGGCCAACGCATTCGTGTCGGCGCATCATCGGCACCACAAACCCGCCAGAGGCTGTAAATTTTGCGTTGCCGTCGAAGATGAGAATGGGGTCCTGCGGGGTGTCGTAATCGTCTCGCGGCCAGTGGCTAGAATGCTCGACGACGGGCGGACGGCTGAAGTTGTGCGCTGTGCCACGGATGGCGCGCGGAATGCGTGCTCAGCACTGTACGGTGCGGCCTGCGAGCTGCGCGCGCAGTCGGTTATCAGCGAATGATCACCTACACGTTACCGCAGGAGGGCGGCGCATCGCTGCGTGGAGCAGGATGGCGCGAAGTCGGGCCGGCGGGTGGTGGTAGTTGGAGCAGAAATAACCGGCCACGGAGCGCCGAGCATCCGCTTGACAGTAAAACGCGGTGGGAAGTCGGCAAAGACGCAGCGAGGGACGGACGATGACCACTAGAGAGCAACTCAACGACATCACCAAGCAGATCGAAACGCTGCAGGCGCAGCGCCAGAAACTATGCAAAGAAGCTCTTGCTGGCCGTGAAGCCATCGACGAGACCGCGAGCGAGATCTTTCGATTCTTCGCGCGGTGCGCGCCGGACGCGGCGCCCCCCTCGCGCACGTTCCGCCGGTTGATCTGGGACGACACGGTAAAGATCTTCGAACTGGCAAAAAAGACAACCTGGGTATCCGTGCGCCCATGCCTAGAAGGCGTGCCAGAAAAGACCTACCTAGGCATTCTGATCGGGCATCACGCGCTAGGCGCCAGCGTCAAGCATGATGAAGCCACGGGCGTGCTGATGATCTCGCACTGCTACCACAACCCGGTGCTTTGGGTGCCGGACTTGGGGCGCGTCGTGCATGGCTGCGAGTCGTGGTGGGGGCAGATCAATGGGCCGGACGATCTGAGGCAGATCAGCGACGCCGATATCACCAACGTCTGGTATGTGCGGGCGCTTAACGAACTGAACGGCGTTGCCGCTGGCGTGGCACAGGTCGGAGTCTCACCATGACCCGAGAGCAGTGTGCAAGCCTGAAGCCCGGCGACAAGGTGTATGTAACCAAGGGCTGCCCGGATAGCAACCCGCGACGGGCGCAGGTAACGAGCGTAGCGTGGGGCGAAAGCGCGGTCTTCTGTGGCAGGGGCGAAATACTTCGGACTCATGTTCACCTCACCGCCGCCGAGGCCCTTGCCCACTTCGAGGAACTGCGCGCCGCCGCGATCAAAGATGTCGAGAAGCGAATCCGCACGCTGCCGGACCGCCTAAACAAACTGCGACGCCGCAAGCCCGTGATCGAGGGGAAGGAGTAGGACGATGCTGCTCCTGCCGCTGCCTGTTCTGGCTGTGCTTCCGGTCGCTGTGCTGGGCGCAATCTCGGGCCTGCTCTGCGGCTTGCTCGCCGTCCTGCCGCCGGACTATCCACCGCCTCAGCGCGATCCCAGCGCCGATCCGGTGGTCGCTCCCGCAGAAGAGAAGGCGGCACAGCGCCGGTGCATTCGCGAAGCGCAGCGGCGAAACCGAAAGACCTCGTGAGCCGGCATAGAGCCGGCCCACTCAACGACAAACAAAGGAGCAACCAATGAAACCGTGTGACGTAAGCAAGATTCTAGGGCGCTTGGAAGCTGACGAACTGAACCAACTAGATCAGCAGGTACGCGAGGTAGTGCGCGGCGTGCAGGCGACCGGCCAAGCCGGCACGCTGGATCTCAAGATCAGCTTTAGGCGCAACAGCGACAACAGCGTGCAGTACGGCGTGGCGGCAAAGACCAAAGTGCCGAAGCCAGCGGCCGGCGTGCGGATCGCGTTCTTTGCGTTGGACGACAACCTACAGGCGACCGGGGAGCTGTCGGATCTGCCGCACAAGCAAGAGCCTCTGTTCGGCGACAACGTTAAGCCGATTCGCAAGACCAACTAAGTCACCCCGCAACAAGACGGAGAAACCAAAAATGACCACGGAAAACAACACCCAGGCCGCAATCGACGCAGGGCAAGCGATTGCCTCTGCTCAGCAGTCCATGAAGCTACATGGCGACGTGCCATACGTCATCAAGGCAGACGGCACGCCGGTCGTCATCGATGCACTGCTGAAGATGACCGAGGCGCGGGCCGAGAAGCCCCGCGAACTGGCCGGACAGGCGAAGCTGATCAGCGAGGCGGCACTCATCTCGCATATGCAGCGCTTTCGCGACTCTGACAGCGCCCTGTTCTACGACGGCGCGCGGCTGCTGGCCGTGTATGACTATCACCGCCCGATGGCGCCACCGCCAGATGGCCAGCCCTTGATGGTGCGCAACGATAAGGCGCGCTGGGGCCGGCACACCGCGCTTTATGTGCCTCAGCTCTCGCCTGAGTGGAAGGCCTGGGTGCAGGGGGCCGGCAAGCTGCTGAGCCAGGTGGATTTCGCGGACTTCCTTGACGAGCACGCCTGCGATGTGGCCATGCCCAGCGAGTCGCGGCCCGATGTGCCGACCGTGGCCGACCTAGCGACGATGGCGCTGACGCTCAAGGTCACGTCGGAAGATGTCATCGAGAGCGTGATCAACCGCACGACCGGCGAGTATTCGCTTGTCGCCAAGCAAGAGCAGAAGACCACCGGCCAGACGAAGATTCCGAAGGAGTTCGACATCGAGATCCCGATCTACGAGGGCGGCCAGCGCTACCGGATCACCTGCGCGATCCGCTTTCGCAAGCAGGACAGCAAGGCGCTGTTCGCTTGGGTCGTGCGGGGAACGGATAAGCTCCTGCGTGACGCGTTCGCCGACATCGCGGCACGCGTGAGCCAGGAGACGGGTGTTCCTGCGCTGGCTGGCGCCCCCGAGGCCAGCTAGTAGCCATGTCCCCCGCCGGCCGACACCACCTGCTGTACCTAGCTGCAAACGGCGACGAGTCGGCCCGGCGGTGGCTGGCACAGAATCCGACACCTGTACCGAGCCCTAGCGCAAAAACCGAATTGACAACAACACCGACGGAAACAAAGACCGAAAAACAAGGATAGGACCGGATAACAAATGGCCCGCATGCAGCCGACAAAGAAAGCATGCTCGTTTGGCGACGACAAGAAAACCACCCGTGCGCGCGCTGTCCGCAGCCCGCGCCAGCGACGGAACACCAAGCTCTACAGCAAGCAAAAGCGGCCGATGCCCCGGCGCATTGATGACGAGGTCGTCGATCGCATCGTGGCGCATCTGCGGGCTAAGAAAAAGGCAGGCGAGCGACCCAAGGCGGCAAGCGTCGTCGAGGATCTAGGGCTCAGTGTGTCGGTGACGTTCATTCGCGAGATCGCCCGGGGCATCAAGGTGCGGCTCTCTGTCGGCGGACGTCCCAAAAACAGCCTGGATAGCAAGCCCCGGGCACGCACCGAGGAGCGGCGCAAACAGATCGCGGACCTGCTGCAGGCCAACAAAACCATGACCGAGCCGCTGACGATGGAGCAGATCGCGGCGAAGGTCGGTATAGATCGGAAGAGCACACGTCTGAACTCCAGTCACGCCAATGTATCTCGTA
>CALFYE010000306.1 GCA_937952145.1 uncultured Myxococcales bacterium | reverse complement strand
CTGCGCACGGCGGAAACCTGCGCGCGGCCGGCCACATCCACTCTGCGCACGGCGGAAACCTGCATGCGGCCGGCCACATCCACTCTGCGCACGGCGGAAACCTGCGCGCGGCCGGCCACATCCACTCTGCGCACGGCGGGGCTGTGGGTGCGATTCCTCCCGTCGCTCCCACGCGCGGCTGTGCTGCCTAGCCGGCCGCTGCAGGCCGCGCGCAACCGGGTGGGCTTGGCTCGTGGGAGCCGCGGGCCCTCCTTATGCAAGTGGAGCTCAGCGTGCGGGGCCCGCTACGGCCTACATATCGGGATGATCGACGAGGTCGCCCGATGCTCGGCCCGCCCGGCGCAGCGCGATGCTCGCCCCCTCCGGCGAGGTACGCCCCGTACAGCGGGCGAACGGCGGACGGCGAGCCCCGCGCTGGCCCCGCCCCGCGCGGGCCTAGACGCTGAGCCGCCGGCCCCTGCCCCGGCCGGGGTGCGACTCAGACCCGCGCCTGCGGCTGCCGGACGCCGGCGGCCACCCTCGTCGGCGCGGGGGCGAGGGATGTCTGTCAGCGGGTGGGATATGGACTTGACTTCCGCGGGAGCGCGCGGCTTTTATGGGGGTGGTTTTCGATCGCCGCGCGGACATCCTCGTGCCGTGCGGGTCGAGTGTTGATTAGGTGACGGAGAAACTGGGATGTTGCGACCACAAGGAATGGTCACCCTAAGCTTGGGTGCTACGGACCGCAAAGACGCATGGTGGCTGTCGCCGCTACTTTTCGCCATCGCGTTCGGCGGATTCAGCATCTATGCCACCTGGGCGGCCTGGCAGAACGAGTTCTATCGCTTCGGGCCATACCTATCGCCGTTTTACTCGCCGCTGCTCAAGCCAGAATGGCTGCCGCCGTGGCTGTCGCCGGCCTTCCTGATCCTCGGCGCACCGCTCGGCTTCCGGCTGACTTGCTACTACTACCGCAAGGCCTACTACCGCGCCTTCTTCCTCGATCCGGCAGGCTGTGCCGTCGGTGAAGGCAAGCCGTCGGGCTACACCGGTGAGCGCGCCTTCCCCTTCATCCTGCAGAACCTGCACCGCTTCTTCCTGGCCCTGGCCATCTTGGTCTGGGGCATCTTGGTGAAAGACACCGTCGAAGCCTGCATCTGGGACGGTCAGTTTGGCGTGGGCCTCGGCACGCTGGTGATGCTGATGAACGTCATCCTGCTTGGGCTTTACACGTTTAGCTGTCACTCGTTCCGTCACCTCATCGGTGGCAAGCACGACTGCTGGAGCTGTCTCACCTTCGGCAAGCAGCGCCATACGCTGTGGCGCGGAGTGAGCTGGCTTAACGGGCGGCACATGCAGTTCGCCTGGGTGAGCATGATCTGGGTCGGCCTGACCGACGTGTACATCCGACTCTGCGCCATGGGCCTGCTACAGGACTCGCGCTTGTTCTAAGCGGCTTCCCCGCCGCTCCCGCGACTTGGAAAAATCGAACATGAGCCTTCCTTACGAGACGCACGAATACGATGTCCTGGTGATTGGCGCTGGCGGTGCTGGCCTGCGCGCTGCCGTCGAGTCGGCCGAGTCCGGCGTGAAGACCGGCCTGGTCTGCAAGTCGCTGCTGGGCAAAGCCCACACCGTCATGGCCGAGGGTGGCATGGCCGCGGCCCTGGCCAACGTCGACACCCGCGACAGCTGGAAAGTCCACTTCCGCGACACGATGCGCGGCGGCAAGTTCCTCAACAACTGGCGCATGGCACAGATCCACGCCCAGGAAGCGCCGGATCGCGTCCGCGAGCTAGAGACCTGGGGCGCCGTCTTCGATCGCACGCCCGACGGCAAGATCCTGCAGCGCAACTTCGGCGGCCATAAGTACCCGCGCCTGGCCCACGTCGGGGATCGCACCGGCCTGGAGATGATCCGCACCCTGCAAGACCGCACGGTGGAACAGAAGATCCACGTGCACATGGAGTGCACGATCTATCGCCTGCTGCGCGACGAAAACGGAATCACTGGCGCCATGGGCTACTGGCGCGAGAGCGGCAGGCCCATCATCTTCCGCGCCAAGGCCGTCGTCCTGGCGACGGGCGGCATCGGTCGCTGCTTCCGCGTCACGAGCAACTCCTGGGAGTACACCGGGGATGGTCATGCCCTCGCCTATCTGGCCGGCGCTGACCTCATCGACATGGAGTTCATGCAGTTCCACCCCACCGGCATGGTGTGGCCCCCGTCGGTGCGCGGCATCCTGGTGACCGAGGGTGTGCGTGGCGAAGGCGGCGTGCTGAAAAACAGCAAGGGCGAGCGCTTCATGTTCAAGTCGATCCCTGACTTGTACAAAGCGGATACCGCCGACAACGAAGCCGAGGGTGATCGCTGGCTGGCCGGCGACAAGACGGCGCGGCGCGTGCCAGAGCTTCTGACCCGCGATCACGTCGCGCGCTGCATCGTGCGCGAGGTCAAAGAGGGCCGCGGCAGCCCGCACGGCGGCGTGTTCTTGGACATCGCCTCGCGCCGGACCCCGGCCGACATCAAGAAGAAGCTGCCGTCGATGTACCACCAGTTCAAGGAGCTGGGCGGCATCGACATCACTAAAGAGCCGATGGAAGTCGGCCCGACGGCGCACTACATCATGGGCGGCGTCCGCGTCGATGCCGAGACGCAAATGGCGACTGTGCCGGGTCTGTTCGCAGCCGGTGAAGTCGCCGGCGGTCTGCACGGCGCGAACCGCCTGGGCGGCAACTCGCTGTCCGACCTGCTGGTCTTTGGTCGTCGAGCGGGCCTGGGCGCATCGAGCTACGCCAGGGGCATCAAAGCGATTCCGCAGACCGACGAGGCCCAGGTCGAGCGCATCGTCAAAGAGATGTACGAGCCCTTCGATCGCCCGTCGGCCGAGAACGCGTTTACCGTCACCTCGGACCTGCAGACGACGATGGAAGCCAACGTCGGCATCGCCCGCGTGCAGAACGAGCTAGAGAAGGCGCTGGGCGACATCGCGTCGCTCAAGGAACGCGCCAAGAAGGTGTCGGTGGTCGGCGACTGCCGCTACAACCCCGGCTGGCATCAGGTGCTGGATCTCAACAACCTGCTCATCTGTGCCGAGGCGCTGACCATGGCGGCCCTGTCCCGCAAGGAGAGCCGCGGCGGCCATATGCGCATCGACTTCCCCGACAGCGTCACCGAAGAAGGCAAGTGGAACAACGTGCTGCGCCGTGGGTCGGAAGGCCAGATGGTGCTGGAGAAGCAGACGCTGCCTGAGATGCCGGCAGAGCTGCACGCACTGGCGCACGACGAGAAGGCCCCGCAGTAACCAACGGCGCTAGAATCAACGAGCCAAGTGAAGGATTTACGATGAGCACCCAGAAAGTCACCTTGCGCGTCTATCGCGGCGATGCTGAGAGCGGCGAGCTTCGCGACTACGACGTCGAGGTCTCGGAGGGCATGGTCGTCCTGGATGCGGTTCACCAAATCCAGGCCACGCAGGCGCCCGACCTGGCCTGTCGCTGGAACTGCAAAGCCGGCAAGTGCGGAAGCTGCAGCGCCGAGATCAACGGCAAGCCGCGCCTGATGTGCATGACCCGCATGGTCGACGCGCAGAAGACGGCGGACGGCGGACCGATCCTGGTCAAGCCGATGAAGACCTTCCCGCACATCAAAGATCTCGTCACCGACGTCAGCCAGAACTATCGCAACAACAAGAAGATCACCCCCTTCCGTCCAGCGCCCAAGGGCAAGGACGGCGAGTGGAAGATCTTCCAGTACGAGATCGACCGGGTGCAGGAGTTCCGCAAGTGCATCGAGTGCTACTTGTGCCAGGACGTCTGCCACGTGCTGCGGGACCACCACGAATTCACCTTCGCGGGTCCGCGCTACATGGTGCGCACCGCCGGTCTTGAGATGCACCCCGCCGATCAGGGCGACCGCATCGAGCAGCTAAAAGAAGAGCTGGGGATCGGCTACTGCAACATCACCAAGTGCTGCACCGAGGTCTGCCCCGAAGGAATCCACATCACCGACAACGCGATCATTCCGCTCAAAGAGCGCGTCGTCGATGAGCACTACGACCCGGTGGCTGCCCTGTTCCGCAAAATCTTCGGCAAGAAAACCCCGCCGAACCCCGCTCCGTAAGCAGCCCCGGGCTGCATCCTTCCGCCCCCGCGCCTCCGAGCGTCCCTCGGGCAACGCCCCAGCCCCACCTAAGCCTGTCGATTACTTGAACGCGTGCAGGCAGCGATCGTCGCTGCCGATGTACAGCGTGCCGTCGGGCCCCAGCGCCGGTGGACCGTCGATGTCTTCTTCCAGAACCAGCGACCAGCGCAGCTTGCCGTCCGGGTTTAGGGCGTAGACGTGGTTATCGCGCGAGCCAAAGACCACGGCGCCGTCGGCATCGACGAGCGGCGCCGACTGAATGCTGTCTGCCGTGGCAAAGGTCCAGGCCAGCGTGCCGTCGGGGCGCAGGGCGTACAGCACGCCGTCATAGGCTCCGAAGATCACGCTGCCGTCGCTGCGCAGCGCAGGTGCTGCCCGCACGGGTCCCCCGCTAATGAACGAGAACCGCGGCTGCCCAGCTGCATCGATCGCCAAGAGCCGACGCGCTTCGTCCCCAACATACGCTGTGCCGTCGGGGCCAATGGCGGGCGCGCTGTCGAACTCGCCGGGGCCTTCGACTTGCCAGCGCTTGCTGCCGTCGGGGCCCAGGGCATACAGCTTGTCTTGGCAGACCGCGCGCAAGCTGCCGTCGGGGGCCAGGGCCGGAGCCGATGAGCAGTGCGGCTTCTTGTCCGGCGGAAACTCAGGCGTGTAGGTCCACAGGATCTTGCCCTCTGGGCTGGCGGCATAGATCGCAGCCCCGGCGAAGTAGGCCACGCCGCGTTCGGAGAGCGTCACGTCTTCAATATCGCAGCGCGCCGCCTCGGGACCACGGCCGGTCGCCCGCCGGCATCCTCCGGGCGCCAGCTGCCAGGCAACGGCCCCGTCCGAGAGTCGCAAGGCGTGTAGTTTGTCATCGTCCGAGCCCACCAGCACCAGGGCATCCTCCGTGCCAACCGCCGAGGCTCCCCCGCGGGCTAGGAGAGCCGCCGCCGACCACACCATGTCGCCGGTGCGATGTTTCCAGCGCAGCGTGCCTTGCGCGGTCACGGCATAGACGTGCCGATCGTGCGAAGAAAACAGCACCGTTCCATCGCCAGCCAGCGTCGGCGCACTGGCGATGCTGCCCCCGGTGCAGACCCGCCAGAGCTCGGTCGGCTGGACTGCGCTTATGCGATAGACACTGCGGCCGCTGCGCTGCGGATCGCCGCGCCCGAGCGGAACCGGGCCGGCAAACAGTGGCGGAGCGGACGGGGGGACCTGGGCCACCGCAACCCCGGCGTCGCTCGGCTCCGTGCTTGCCCCATCGCCGGGCGGCGGAGCGACCGACGCGGTCGCGGGCGGGCTGGCGGCAGAGAGCGGACTGAGCAGCGGACGACTCGATGCCAGCGTAGTCGGCTCCACCGACGGAGCACGGGGGGCTCGGGCCCCGACCTGGCAGCCAATGGCCACGGCCACGACCGCAGACACGGAGGCCCAAAAAGGAGCCCGTCCCCAGGGGAGACGAAAGCTAGACCGCGCCGTCACGTCGGGCATCTTAGCACTCGCCTGCGCCTTGATGTTGCGCCGAAGACTTCGCCCGCGTAGGCTTGCAAAGCTTTGCTGAGACTCAGACGAGGGTTGTAGTTGAGCGAACCTTCCGCACACCACACCGGTTTTTCTTCTGCCTCGACCGTGCGCCTGGCCATCGCCATCGTGTGCGCGATCGCTGGCATCGGCTTGCGCCTGTCGCATCTTGCCCTGCCCGCGCCGGTCGCCATGCTGGCCTTCGGGGCCTCGGTGCTGGCTGCCGCCTTTTTGCTGGCCTGGGCCGCCGAAGCGCTGCAGGTCGACCTGTCGAGCGGCCTGTCGATGGCCATCCTCGCCTTCATCGCCGTCCTCCCCGAGTACGCGGTCGATCTGTACTTCGCGGCGGCCGCGGCGAGAGACGACTCGTATCGTCACTATGCCGTTGCCAATATGACGGGCTCGAATCGGCTGCTCATCGGCGTCGGCTGGTCACTGGTGGCGCTCTGCAGCATCTACTTCGCCTCGAAAGCGGCGCGGACTAAGAAGTCGGGATCTGCCTCGGCGGCAGACGAGCCGGATGTCGCGGGGATGGCCGTGCAGATGTCGCCGGGCTTTGGCATCGATGTCACGGTGCTGAGCCTGGCGACCCTGTGGTCGTTGGCCATGCCGCTTACGCAGAAGATGGCGGTGTGGAATGGCGTCGGGATGCTGGTGCTCTTCGTGTTCTATCTGTGGCGGGTCAGCAGCCAAGACGAGTCCGAGCCCGAGCTAGCCGGCGTCGCTCATGACCTGGGTTCTCTTCCCAAAGTGCGCCGTCGCCTGGCTGTGGGTTCGCTGCTCCTCATCGCGACACTTACCCTGCTGGCGGACGCCAAGCCGTTTGCCGAGTCGCTGATTGAGAGCGGTGCGCAGCTTGGCATCGATCGCTTCTTGCTCGTGCAGTGGCTGGCCCCGCTGGCCTCAGAAGCCCCAGAGCTCCTCGTCGCCTCGATCTTCGCGCTGCGCGGGCACGGGGCGGCCGGTATGTCGGCGCTGCTGTCGTCGAAGGTCAATCAGTGGACGCTGCTCGTCGGCACGCTGCCGATCGTCTACTCCGGCGCGATGGGCCGCGTGACGCCGCTTGAGCTGGATGCGCGTCAGACGGAAGAGCTGGTCCTGACGGCGACCCAGAGTCTGTTGGGTGTCGCATTCCTGCTCAATGGTCGGCTGAACGGCTGGAAGGCCATCACCCTGTTTGTCCTGTTTATCGTCCAGCTTCCGTTCCAGCAGCCGTCGGTGCGCTACGCCTTGTCGGGGATGTATGCGGCCCTGGCGCTGATCTTCTTAGCGCTGTACGGCCGGCACATGGCCGCCCATCTGCGCCTGACGTTTGGCGGAGGTGGTGCCGCGGTGGATCGCGACGACCAGCCCTCGCCGAAAGATCCAAGTACGGATGCCGAGGGAGGCTCGCGCGGGGGCCAAGCGTGAGGCGACTGGGTCCGCGCTGGCGCCCCCTCTGCGAGCCGCTAGTTGCCGAAGAGGCACGCGATCTCATCGCCCGGGCGCAAGCCGCACTCAGCGATGATCATCGCGCCGGAGCCGAGCGGCAGATCCTGCGCCTCTATGATCTGCTGGTCCCGGCGATCGATGACTGGGCTCTGAGCAAGTCGGCGGATGCCGAGTCGGTAACGCCGGCCCTGCTGGCGCTGTGGCACGAGCTTCCCGATATCGATGCGGAGCGTGAGTCGATCGAGGAGCTCCTGCTCTGGCACGCAGCGAACGCTGCGGAGACCCCGGCGGTCGCATCCCCCGACGCCCTGGCGAGTGCTCCGGCACAAGAGGACACCGATAGGGCTGCCCAGCGCAGCTGGTTGGAGCAAGCCCTCAAGAGCGCTGCGCTGCCCGCCAGCCAGTGGTGGCGACGCCTGACGCGGCGGGCCCAGGGGCCCCTGTCTGACTGCGCTCACCTGACACTGCAGCGCCGCTCACAGGTGCTGTGGGAACGCCCTCCGCCTTCGGCACCGGCCCCCGGCGAAGCGACTGAGGCGACAACGCACCTCGGCGTTCTGCAGCCGGGAGACCGCTTGACGCTGCGCTTCGCGGTACCGGCACCTGGACGCGTGTTGGTCCTGCACGCTCTAGGCGATCGGCAGAGTGCCGACCTAGAACAGATCCTCCCCGCTCCCGACGACAACGAGGGCGAGGGCGTGCCGCGACGGGCTCACGAGCATATCGAAGTGGTGGGCGAGATCGAGACCGCAGTGGCGAGCGGGGGTGGCCGAGAGCACTGCCTGATCCTGCTCTGGGGCCCCGAACAGCTGCCTGCGACGTGGGGAAGTGAGCTGCTCAGCCGACGCAGTGTCCCGACGGGAAGTCGGCTTTTTCGCTACTGCTACGACGTGGCAGAACCCGCCGTGACAGCCCCGCCCCACGACCCCACCGCCGCCAACCGCCCATGAACCGCCCGGCCATTGCGCTAACGATTGCTGGTTCCGACCCCAGTGGCGGTGCCGGGATTCAAGCCGATCTCAAGACCTTCTCGGCCCTGGGAGTCTACGGCGCGGCCGTCGTCACCGCACTTACGGCACAGAACACCCGCACGGTGACTGCCGTACAGGGGGTCGCTCCCAGCCTAGTTCGTGCGCAGATCGACGCCGTGCTGAACGATCTACCCGTCGATGCGATCAAGCTGGGCATGCTGCACAGCGTGGCCGTCATCGATGCGGTCGCAGAAGCACTCGCCAGCGTGCCGCAGATCCCGGTGGTGCTCGATCCGGTCATGCTCTCGAAGAGCGGCGCCCCGCTGCTCGATGCGGGAGCCCTCTCGTCGCTGCGCCACCGGCTAATTCCTCGCGCCGCGGTGCTAACCCCGAACTTGCCCGAGGCTGCTGTGCTGCTGGGGAGCGCGGAAGCCGACCTGCTGGCCGACGTCGATCAGGAGCGCGCCCGACTGAGCATCTGCCGCCGCTTGCGCGACCTGGGTGCCAAGACCGTGGTCCTCAAAGGCGGACATATCGCGCCCACAAGCCCGACGAGCGATGACCTGTTCTGGGACGGCAGCCTCCCAACGCAGCTCTCGGCCCCACGGATCGCCACGCGCAACACGCACGGCACGGGCTGTACCTTTGCGGCGGCGATTACCTCGGGCCTCGCCCGGGGCGAGTCCATACGTAGCGCCGTCGTGGCCGCGCGACAGTACCTGCAAGGGGCTCTCGCGGCCGGTGCCCGGCTAACCATCGGCGACGGACACGGTCCGCTGCATCACTTCTTCGATCTCTGGCCGCCGCACTCAGTCGGGTAATCCTGGAAATTCTACGGCCGCGATAACACGCTTTTTTCCGCTGTCTTGCTCTCGGCTCCCCCCTTATCATGAACAAGTGGTGCCTCCTCTAGTCGAAAGGCGTTTTCTGTCTCATTCCTTGCGTGCCTCCTGGCGTTCGACAAGAGGCTCGCGCCCCACCTCGCTAGCGATGCTCCTTGGGGGCCTCTGCGCTACGCTGAGCTTCGTCTCAGCTGGGCAACCGGGGGCCCTTGCGGTCGCCACCGCCGAGGAGGGGGCTGCCGACCGCGTGGTCGAGCCGATGGGGCCGACCTCGCTGCCGGCTCCACGCAAGGACGTCGCTCAGCTTGCTCCAGTCACGCCCGCCAGCACGGCCGGTACCGCGATCGTCCCCATGGTCCCCGTTGTCGACCCCGGCTTGGAGCGCGACGAGGACGCCCCCCTAGCCGGCTACAACAACGGCGCGATGTTCCTGCGCTCGCGCGATAGCAACTTTGTCTTCTATCCCAACGGACGCCTCAACATCGACGCCTTCTTCTTCCCCAATCGGGGCGATGTGCAGCCCGGCGTCACGCAGGACGGGGTTAACGATCAGCGCCCCCGCGACACCATCTTCATCCGTCGAGCGCGCGCCGAGTTCAACGGGACGGTGCTCAAGCACTTCGACTACATGCTGGCCGGCGAATTCGCCAGCATCCCGATCCTGTTTCAGTCGGCGCAGATCAGTGACGTCTTCATCAACGTCAACTACACGCCCTGGGCCAACATCCAGATTGGGCAGTTTGATGCGCCGTTTACGCTAGAGAACCGCACCGTCGATAAATACATCGACTTCATGGAGCGCTCGATCACCGTGCGCTCGTTTGCCGTGCCGATGAACAAAGAGATCGGCGTGATGCTGCACGGCATGGCGCCACAGAAGTACCTGCGCTACGAGCTAGGCATCTTCAACGGCGACGGCGGCAACGTCAGGAACCCCGACAATCACTTCGACGTCATCGGCCGCGCGTACTTTGCGCCTCTTGCGCTGTTACCGCGCGCGAGTGCCACGCGCTGGCTGTCTGAGATCTGGGTGGGCGGCTCGGTCTGGTATGGGCAGCT
>CALFYE010000305.1 GCA_937952145.1 uncultured Myxococcales bacterium | reverse complement strand
CGCGTCCGCGGGGGCCCCAGCCGTGCAGCAAGGTCGCGTTGAGGGCCTTCGCAGACTAATTTGTAAACACCTTCTTAGTTCTTGTCGTTGATCGACGGCAGGTCTTCGAGGTTGGGGACGAGCACGATCTCGATGCGGCGGTTCTGGCGACGGCCATCGTCGGTGTCGTTGGTGGCCACCGGCAGTACGTCAGCATAGCCAGCCGCCGACAGACGGCGCGCATCCAGGCCGGTCTTGATCATCAGGTCGGTGACGGTCAGCGCGCGCTGCGCCGAGAGCTCCCAGTTGTCGCGGAACTTGCCCGACTTGATCGGCTTGTTGTCGGTGTGGCCGGCGACCTGGAACTTGCGCCCCTCGATGCCGTTGAGGATGTTCGTGACCTGAACGATGGCGTCCTGGCCCTCTTTCTTGAGGTCGGTCTTGCCCGGGTCAAACAGGATGTTGTCGGGCAGCTTGACGATCATCAGGCCGTTGCGCACCTCGACCTGCAGCTTGCCGGCATCGACCATCGCCTTGAACTTGGCGACGAGGTCGCGGAAGGCCTTGGCCCGCTTCTCGGCGGCTTCTTGCGCCCGCTGCAGGTCTTCCAGGGTCTTGTTCATCTTGGCGAGCTTTTCGATCAGGTCGGCCTTCTCACGGTCCGACTTGCTCATGTCGCCCTTGAGCGCGTTGATGGCCCGCTGCAGGTCATCGCGCTCCTTGGTGAGCGATTCGATCTCGTGCTGTAGCTTGGTCTTCTGTCCCTCGAGATCGTTCACCTTGCTCTGCAGGTCGGCATTTTCGCGCAGCTTCTGTTCCCACTGCTCCTTCGGAATGCCACAGGCCGAAACCGCAAACAGCAAGGCCAGAGGCAGCACTCGTCGCAAAGATGGCATCGCAAGGACTCCCGGTAATCAAAAGGTTCTACGGCCCACCCAGCATAACGTACTTGGCGGGATGGAAACACCCATCGCCGCCTCCTGAAAATGCGGTAACGGCCCCAGGAAAAGTCCCCCGCGCGGACCGGTCGGCAGGGGCCGGGCGAGCGGAAAAAACTGCAAATTCGCGGACTTGCCCTTGACAGTGCACTCTGGCGATTGCTAGCAATCAGCTCTAGCAGCACAGTCTTCGCCCTCTGGTCTTGGGCGCTTGCAGGCCATGAACCCAGCAAATCAACTCGATGAGTTCGACCTCGCGGGACGGTGGGTTGCCGTCGATCCGCAGGGGGGCAGCGGTCTAAAGCGCTTGCCCAACGGTAGTGTCATCGTCGATCACGACAGCGAGATCGACCTTCTGTGCCAGCGCGTCGCCGAGTCCGGGCTGAAGCGCCTCACGATCTTCCGCTACCAAGGCTCATCCAGCTTCCACGACAGCCGCGTCCGCGTCCGCGCCTAGCGCAGCCCTCCTCTCCCACACTCCGTCCCCCCGCAGACCCGTTCCAGCCGCTTGTTTTCGACTCGCCTTCCTTCGTACGATGGAGGGATGTCCTGGCTGGAGCCTGCGCGCCCTCGGGATGGGACGCGACCATCGCATCCGCTGCGGTGCCTTGAGCCCGCCAGACAGAGCAAGGTGTAACCGAACCTCTGGGGGAAGCGGATGAAGCCGATCGTGAAGAAGATCCTGTTGGGCGCCGGCCTGGTCCTAGGGGGCGCGATTGCGGGGATCGGGATATATGCCAGCACGAAGGTCTCGGCCTTCAATGCCAGCATGGACCACGTCTACGATATCCCGGTGCCCAGCCTGTCGCGCTCAAGCGATCCGGCGGCTCTGGCCCGGGGCAAGCACCTGGCCGAATCGGTGGGGGCCTGTGCGACGGCGGACTGCCACGGCACGGATCTCGGCGGCGGCAGGACGCTCGACATGGGACCGCTCGGCACGCTGACTGGGCCCAACCTCAGCAACGGCCTACTCACCGCCTACAGCGACGGAGAGCTCGCGCGGCTCATTCAGTATGGCGTCAAGCGCGATGGCCGTAGCGTGCGCCTGATGCCGGTGCAGGACTTCAACTGGCTGCCGCAGGCCGATCTGGTCGCGCTGATCTCCTATCTGCGGGGCATCCCGGCGGTGGATCGCGAAAACGGCAAGATCGAGGTCAAGCCGCTGGCCAAGATCCTCGATCGCCGCAATGAGATCATCTTTGACGTCGCCCGTCGCACCAGTGCAGCCAAGCTCGATAGCGCTCCCGCTCCATCGCCGACCGCCGAGTACGGCCGCTTCCTGGCCCGCCTGTGCATGGGCTGTCACGGCGAGGGCTTGGGGGGTGGCCGCATCCCCGGCGCCCCGCCGTCGCTGCCCATCCCGTCGAACATCACGCCGCACGAGACCGGGCTCGCCGGCTGGACCTACGAGGACTTCTTGACGCTGCTCAACACCGGGCGGCGAAAAAATGGCTTGGCGCTCAATCCGTTCATGCCATATGAAGCCTGGGCCAAGTTTGACGACGTCGAAAAGAAGGCGCTGTGGTCCTATTTGCAGACGGTGCCACCGCGACCTTTCGGGCAGCGATAAGCGCCGCAGCCGAGCGTGTCGTCCCTTCCCCCAACCTGAAGCCACTTGTCGGCGATTTCGGTCCTGGCCAGGGCCGTAAAGCCGAAAACTCGGAAGCGAACTCCCATGTCGAACTCTAGCCGTCGCGATCTTCTTCGTAGTGCCGCAGGTCTCTTGGTGCTGTCGACCGCCGCTGCCTGCAAGAAGGAAAGCAAGCCCTTCACCTGTACGGATCTCAGTGCGCTACAGCCCGCCGAGACCGCGGTGCGCACCGCGCTGGGCTACGTCGAGCCCTCGACGGAGCCGGGCAAGGACTGCGCCGGCTGTGTGCAGTTTACGGCGGCACCCAGCGATGCTGCCGCAGCCTGTGGTAGCTGCAAGCTGATGAAGGGCCCGATCCATCCCAAGGGCTACTGCAAGGGCTTCGCTCCCAAGGCGAGCTAGGCACTGCCATGTCTAGTCGCATCGACGAGATCAAAGAGATTGTCGCCCTGGCCCCGGGCGATCCCTTTCCGCTGTACGGCCTGGCCATGGAGTACCGCAACAGCGGCGACTTTGCCGAGGCGGCGGCGACCTTTGCGCGCCTGGCAGAGCGCTTCCCCGACTACGTGCCGCAGTACCTGATGCACGGTCAGCTGCTCTCGCAGGACCTCAAGGATTCCGCGGCGGCGCAGCGCGTGCTGCAGACCGGCATCGAGCGTGCAAAGGCGGCTCGCAATCACCACGCTCTGGGCGAGATGCAGAGCCTCCTGGATCGGTTGCTCGACGAAGATGCGTGATACGCCGGCGCGCTATGTGTGCATCCACGGGCACTTCTACCAGCCCCCGCGCGAGAACCCCTGGCTAGAGACCGTGGAGGTCCAGCCCGGCGCTGCCCCCTATCACGACTGGAACCGCCGCATCACCGCCGAGTGCTACGCGGCGAACGCCCAGGCCCGGCTGCTCGATGAGCGGGGCCTCATCGCGCGCATCCTGCGGACCTACGATCGCATCAGCTTCAACATCGGTCCGACGCTGCTGTCGTGGCTGGAAGAGCAGGCACCGCGCGTCTATCAGGCCATCCTGGCCGCCGACGCCGAGAGCCAGCGACGCTTTTCTGGGCATGGCTCGGCGATGGCGCAGGTCTATAACCACGTCATCATGCCGCTCGCCAACCGGCGCGATCAGGTGACGCAGGTGCGCTGGGGGCTGCGCGACTTCAAGCGTCGCTTTGGCCGCGCTCCCGAAGGCATGTGGCTGCCCGAGACCGCCGTCGATCTGCAGACGCTGTCGGTGCTGGCCGAGCACGATATTCGCTACACCGTGCTGGCGCCGCACCAGGCCAAGCTGCCGCCGGGTGCCACCCTGGATCCGACGCGACCTTATCGCGTGGCGCTTCCCGGGGGGCGCTCGATCGCCGTGTTCTTCTACGACGGACCGGTGTCGCGTGCCGTCGCGTTTGAACACCTGCTGGGCAGCGGCGAGCGCTTTCTTTCGCGGCTGCTTGGCGCGTTTCCGGGTGAAGGCGGGCTGGACGCAGCGCAGCTAGTTCACATCGCCACCGACGGTGAGACCTACGGCCATCACCACAAGTTTGGCGAGATGGCTCTGGCCTACGTCATCGATCGACTAGAGCGATCGATGACGCGCAACGATGGTCTGGGACTGGGGAAAAATGCCAGCCCGCCGACAACGGACGCCGCGCCGCTCTTGACGAACTACGGCGAGTTTCTAAGCCGCCATCCGCCGCAGCAGAGCATCGAGATCGTCGAGAACAGCGCCTGGAGCTGTGCCCACGGCATTGAGCGCTGGCGATCCGACTGCGGCTGCAACAGCGGCGGGAATCCCGGCTTCCATCAGCGCTGGCGGGCCCCACTGCGCACCGCGCTGGATGCGCTGCGCGACGCCATCACGCCGCTTTATGTCGAGCGGGCCACGCCGCTTCTGCGCGATCCGTGGTCGGCGCGCGATGACTACATCGACGTCGTCAACGATCGCAGCGAGCGCAGCCGCAGTCGCTTCCTGCGCAGTCACGCCACGCGCAGCTTGAGCGAAGGCGAGCAAGTGACCGTCTGGCACCTGCTGGAGATGCAGCGCCACAGCCAGCTGATGTACACCAGCTGCGGCTGGTTTTTCGACGACATCGCGGGGCCCGAGCCGACGCAGATCGTGCAGTACGCCGGTCGCGTGGTGCAGCTTGCAGAGGCGCTGGGACAGGCGCAGCTTGGCGAGCTTCTGCGCTCGCGGCTGGCCCAGGTCCCGGGCAATACCGCCGCTGTGCCCGATGGATGCGCCCTTTACGATCGCTGCGTTGGGCAAGTCGCCATCGACATGCAGCACACCCAGATCGCCGCCAGTTATGTCCTTTCGCAGATCGTCGGGACTCCGCCCAGCGAGAGCGAGTCGCGTCGCGCCACCGAGGCCGGGGAGGCCAAGACGCGCCTGTTCTGTTACGAGATCGTGCCGCGAACCCACGCCCGCTATCGCAGCGGATCGCTGTGCTTGTCGCGGGGCACGCTGCGCGTCAGCTCGCTGGTGACGACGGCCGGACATGAGCTGAGCTACGTCGCGCTGCACTTTGGAGCGGCGCAAGTGGCCATCGGGATCAGCGAAAATCCCGCGCCGAATCCGGCCCAGACGCAAGTGGCCAGCGATGAACCGGATGAACTGGCCCGGGCGCTCGATGCGGCGGACATCCCGGCGCTGCTGCACACGCTTTCCGATCGCTTTGGTGCGCGGCTGTATTCGCTGGGGGACCTGCCGCTCGATAGTCAGCGCGCGGCTTGGGAGGCCCTGCTCGCCGAGTCGCTGCGCCCACTGACGCAGAGCCTAAACCAGCTGTCGGCGCTGCACGCCCCGCTGTTTCAGGAGGCAGCGCGCAATGCGCTGGGGGTCGCGATCCCGCGTGAGCTGCAGCTTGCCCGCGAGCTCTCGCTCTCGCACGAGCTGGGCCACGCCCTGCGCCAGCCGCGCCTGCACCGACCGTTTATCGCCGCTCTGCTCAATCGCGCACATGATGAACAGGTCGGGCTGGATCTACCGGCCCTGCGACGGCAGCTTTCGACGACCCTGAAGGCGCGGCTCGAAGACTGCGAAGATCACGCCGAGTCCGAGAGCGCGCTCGCCGAGCTGGTATCGGTCGTCGAGCTCTCGGTGCAGCCGCCGTTTTCGCTCGATCTCATCGAGACGCAGGACCTGTGCTACGCGCTGCGCCATGAGCTCTATGCCAGCCAGCGCAGTCGTGGTGCCACCGGCTGGCTACAGAGCTTCACCCGCTTGGCTGAGCTCTGCCGCATCGCGCTTTAGAGCGGGCCTCAGCTCAAGCTGCCGCGCGACGAACCCCTCTTCATGGGCAAGCAGCCAGCGCTTGAGCGGCAGACCGCCAGCAAAGCCGGTTAGATCACCGCGGGCCCCGATGACGCGATGGCAGGGGATAAACAGCGGCAGCGGGTTCTGACCATTGGCAGCTCCGACGGCGCGTACGGCCTTGGGGCGGGCGATGGCGGCGGCGATCTGGCCATAGGAACAGGTCGTCCCGAAGGGGATGGTGGCCAGCTGCTGCCAGACCGTGCGCTGAAACGGCGTGCCCTGCGGCGACAAGCGCGTAGTGAAGATCTGGCGCGTGCCGGCGAAGTACTCGGCCAGCTCGCGCGCGGCCTGGTTCAGCACCGCATGCGTCGAGCTCTCGACGGGCTCGCCACGACGCACCGGGCTTGCATGGTGGGGAAAATCGACGGCGACTAGCGCATCGCCATCCGCGACGAGCGTCAGGCGGCCAATCGGCGAATCGACAGAGCAGAGGGAGAGAGAGCTCACACTTTTCGTCCTTTTTTTAGCGAGGTCGGAGCGGCGGGCGCACCACCGGCTGAGTGAGACGCCCATAGATACATCACGGCGTAGGAACGGAACGGTCGCCAGGCCTCGGCCCGCGCGGTGAGCGCCGCGGCAGAGTCGATCCCCAGCGCCCGCCGCAGGCCCAGATCGCCGGCCGGGAACGCGTCAGGGTCATGCAGCGCGCGCATCGCCAGGTACTGCGCGGTCCAGGGGCCGATCCCGGGCAGCGCTTGCAGCGCGGTCAGCATCGGCTCGCTACTGCCTGGCTCAGCCCCCGCCAGATCGATCCGGCCCGAGCTCACGGCGCGCGCAAGCTCGATCAGCGTGCGGGCGCGGGCCGCCGGCAGACCAATCGCCGCGACCTCGGCAATATCGGCCTGAGCCAGCACATCCGCCGTCGGAAAAGCGCGATCCAGGCCAGGCGGGCTAGCCGGCAGCACGCGACCCCAGCGCGCCGTCAGGCGACCGGCCAGCGTCGTTGCAGCAGCTACCGAGACCTGCTGGCCCAAGACAGCCCGAACCGCGGTCTCAAACACGTCAAAGGCGCCGGGCACGCGCAGGCCGGGCTGCTGCACGACCAGCGGTCGTAGCTCCACATCGGCATGCAACAAATCGAAGATGGCAGTCGGCATGGCGTCCAGATCGAACAGCGTGCGCAAGCGGGACACGATAAGCGGCAAGAGTGGCGACAGCGATAGCGACAGCGTGGCCCGCAGGCAGTGGCGCTCTGGGTCGGCCTGCACCCGCACCCAGCCGACATGAGTGCCGAGAGCGACGCTGCGCTGATAGGTGTCCTCGGTAATCAGCTCGACCCCAGGGATCGCCCGGCCCTTGAGGAACGACAGCAGCGCCGAAAAAGGCAGCGGGGGACGATAGTCTAGGCGCAGCGTCAGCGCCTCTCCAGTCGTCGTCGTGGCACTGGCTCGACGGAGCTGCGATGGTGACTGGCCAAAGCGGGCTGCAAATAGCTCGTTGAAGCGTCGCAGACTGCTGAAGCCGGCGGCCAGCGCCACCTCCGAAAGCGGCAGCCGGCTGTCCTGTAGGAGCCCCTTGGCCAGCGCCAGCCGCTGGCTCTGAGCCAGCTCGATCGGGCTTACGCCGAGGGCCGCCGTCATGCTCCGCCGCAGGTGGCGCGAGGTCACGCCCAGCCGGGCGGCGAGCTCGTCCAGCGAGTGCTCGTTGAGGTAGCCCTCGCGGATCTTGCGCAGCCCGACACGCAGCAGCCGCGGCACCGAATCGACGGGCGCGCGTCCGGGAGCCAGCTCGGGCCGGCAGCGCAAGCAGCCGCGAAAGCCAGCGCTCTCGGCCTCGGCAGCATGGACGAAGAAGCGACAGCGATCGCGCCGCGGCAAGCGAGCTGGGCAGATTGGCCGACAGTAGACGCCGGTCGTGGTGACGGCGACGAAGAACAGCCCGTCAAACCGCGCATCGCGCGAGCGCAGGGCGCGATAGCAGCGGTCGGGGTCGGACACGTCCAAGCTCATGCTTCGTCTGTAGCAAGGCGCGGCGACGTCTGCTCGCGGTTTTCGGACCTGGCAGCAAGATTTCCCCGCCTGGCCACCGGCCGGTGCGCAGCGACCGCGGCACAGGGTGCTACAGATCGAGTCGATAGCCGCGCGAGCAGCGCGCTCCCCGTC
Organism: uncultured Myxococcales bacterium; assembly: GCA_937952145.1. Classification (GTDB taxonomy): domain Bacteria; phylum Myxococcota_A; class Polyangia; order Palsa-1104; family JAEUJZ01; genus JAEUJZ01. The sequence goes on along the minus strand of CALFYE010000305.1, from coordinate 843 downwards.
GCTGCCTATCGTCGCGTACAAAGCCGCGGCGTTCGTAAAAAGCGATCGCAGCCCCCATGTCCTCGCGCGTGTCGAGCACCATCGCCCGCGCCGCCTGCTGCCGACAGAACGCTAGACAGGCATCGAACAGCTGGGCAGCAACGCCCTGCCCGCGCACCTGGGGTCGCAAGTACATCTTGCGCAGCTCGTAGATGTGTGGCTCGACGGGAAACACGCCCGCCGTGCCAACCACCTGGCCGTCGTCAGAGATGGCAACAAAGAACAGGCCACCGTGATCGCAGTAAGACCCGGGCAGCTTGAGCAGCCCGGTATCGGTATCGGCACCGACCCCGAAGGTGAGGCCAAACTCAGCCAGCGTGTCGCGCACCAGGGCCACGGCGGCCTCGACTTCGGCCTCGGTGATCGCGCGGACGATGTATGCCATGTCGCTAGTCTGCGTCCTTGCCGCAGTCGGTAGCAAGGGCGCCGCGGCGGTCCGGCGCAGCTACTGCAGATCGCGACCGAAGGGAAACAGCGACAGCGGGATCAGCTTGATGTGCTGCAGCGCGAACGGGATGCCGATGATGGTGATGGCGCAGAAGCCCGCCGAGACAAGGTGCGCCACCGCGATCTCCCAGCCGAACAGCAGCAGCCAGGCGATGTTGAACAGGATGCGCAGCGGGCTGTTGGCGTTTGTGCGCTCGACGACTTCTTTGCCGAAGGGCGCGAAGGTGGCAAAGCCCAGGCGGATCGACATCATGCCAAACGGGATGCCGATGATCGTCAGGCACATCAGCAGCCCGCCAAAGATGTAAGATCGGAAGAGCACACGTCTGAACTCCAGTCACGCCAATGTATCTCGTA
>CALFYE010000304.1 GCA_937952145.1 uncultured Myxococcales bacterium | reverse complement strand
CGCGTCCGCTCGGGCCCCAAGCTTCGCTTGGGGAGGGCCCCAGCCGTGCAGCACAGCCGGGTTGATGGCGTTTACCGCTTAATATGTAAACACCTTCTAAGCCCCCAGGCCGGTCATGCGCCGTCGCTGAGCCGTCCTGTACCGCGGCGCGCTGCGGCTCTATTAGCGCCCCACCGAGGGCTGGTCGTCCCCCTGATATAATGCGGACCTGATGTCGCCTGCTGCTCGCTGCTGGGGACGGCTGCGGGGGGCCGGGCCGTTAGGCGTCGCGCTGTGCATCGCCGGCCTAGCCGGTCCGGCCTGGTCGCAGTCTCAGTCGCCGTTGCCGTCGATACCGCCGTCGATGTCGTCGGCGGCGCCCCCGGCCGAGCCGTCTGCCGCCACCGCGCCGGGCCCAGCGCGCGCTTCCGAGCCGCCGCCGGTGGGATACCTCGGCGATGGGTCGCTGATTGCCGACCGCGTCAACATGGCCCGCGAGCTGTTTGCTGCCGGCAAGTACATGCAAGCGGCCGAGCTCTTGGGCCGCATCATCACCGTCGATCCGCGACCGATTCACTACTTCAACTTGGGACAGACGCAGCGCCGCGCAGGCCAGATCGATGAGGCGCGGCAGAGCTATCGCCGCTTCATCGAGATCGCGCCGCAGCACCCCAGCGTGCCCGAGGCCCGAGCTTATATGCGCGAGCTCGACTCCGTCGCTGCCCAGGTGGCGCAGGCCGAGAAGCGCTATCGCTCGCAGCTGGATCGCACCCGCGGCGAGCTACTGCAGCAGCTCGACCTCACCCGCGGCGAGCTGCTGAGCGAACGGGCCCAGGTGGCGCAGCTGCGACGGGGGGGACCGGTCTACAAGCGGGCCTGGTTCTGGCTGGTCCTGGGCGGGACGTTCACCGCGGTCGCGACGGCAGGCATCGTTGCCGGGGTGCTCTTGACCCAGCGACCTGAGCCACCACCGACGGATACCGGCTACATCGGCTTTGGGTTTTAGCCAGCCGGCAAAGAGACGCCGCCTTTGGAGGGAGCTTATGTCGCAGAGACTTCGCCTTGGGGCTGTGCTGGCGGATCGGCGCTGGCGTTACGCGGGGCTGTTCGCCGCCCTGACCATCGCCTGCGGACCAGGCGATACCGCCATCGCGCTGCATATCTCGCAGATTCCGCTTCTGGCCAACGAGCTGCGGGTGCAGGTCGACGTCGATGGCCAGCTCTCGGCAACGGTCGGCAGCTACGCCCCCCCACCGGCCATGCAAAGCGAGCTGCGCGTCGGCGTGCGCCTGCTCAAAAAAGCGAGCGGTCAGGCAGAGCTCGCGGTGGCCGCCTGCAACGGGGCGTGTCTTTTGGCTCAGAACTCGCTGCGGCTCGACCTCGCCCAGGGCGACGCTGAGCCCAGCCTGTCGCTCGTCACGCAGAGAGAACGGCTGGACCTTAACCGCTGCGCCGCACGCGCCCCCATCCTGTGCAACCTGCAGCTGGAACGCAGTGATCGCGGCAGTGTCACTTTCGCCCTCGAAGGCACCGGGCTAGAAAACGGCAGCGGCCTGTCGGTCGATGGCCAAGCCGTGCCTTCGGCGCGGGTGGTCTCGCCTTCCCGCATCGAGTCGAGCCAGCTGCCCAAGCTGGCCCGCGACGACAACCTGATTGAAGTCGCCACCTCAGCCCAGAGCTCGGTGCTGCGTCGCCTCAACATCGCCGGACTCCCGCTTGGTCCCGCGCCGCTCACCGCCGAGTCGAGCCAGCCGACCCCACAGCTTGATCGCATTCCCATCGTGACCAATGTCCATGTCGCGGATCTGGATCTCGATGGCCATCTGGATATCGCGGTGGCGGGGACCTATTACCTCAACGCCTCCGGCGCCGTGCCGACCAACCCGGGCTTTGTCACCCTCTATTACAGCGATGGCCAGCGCGGCTTTGTGCGCCGCAACCTCACCACGGCTCTTACCGGCTTTCCGCGATCGCTGACCTCGGGAAAGCTGCGCGGCAGCGGGCTGCCACAGCTCATTGTCTCGACGGGCGATGTCACGAACATTGCCGGCACCAACTATCCCTTTGAGCTCCTGCCAGGCGGTGCGGTCGTCATCCTGGAGCAGACCGCCCCCCGAACGTATGCCGCCCCGATCGAGATCAAGATCGCGACGTACGCACCGCATCAGGCGCTGGTCATGGACATCGATCGCGATGGTCAGAACGATCTCCTCCTCGGCCTCAGCAATGTGCGCACCCTGGTGTTCAGCTTCTTTGGCTCGCTTTTGTACTGGAAGGGCAGCGGCGCCGGCTGGCAGCTCAGCACGCTCACTTCCGCCATGTTGAGCCCGATCATCAATGACCCCTTTGGCGCCGTGCCGCTGTCCTTTGAGCCCTGGGATGGAGCGACGGGAAACCAGCCTGGCGGTCTCGCGGTCGCGGTCGAACGCAAGGTCGGCATCGACTTCCGGGGTGAGCTATGGCTGCTGCGCAGCAACGGTGCCGGCGGCTTCACCACCCAGACCCAGCTGACCACGCCCGGCCTGGCCCTTCAGCTGATTGCCGGCGACTTCAGTGGTGACGGTCGTCGCGATCTGCTGCTAACGCTGCCGGTCGAAAATGACCGCAAGACGGCGCTGCGGCGGGTGGCCCTGTTTACCGATCCGGAAGGCGGGGTAGCAGCCAGTAGCTTCGATCTGGCGCTGTCGCTGGGGACGGCAAGCGCCATCGATCTGTTTTCCGATCGCCGCGACGACCTGGTGCTGTATCAAGCCGACAGCAGCGCCGGGCAGCTCTCGATACTGCCGACGCAGAGCGTGGCGCCCCACCTCGGTCAGCCGCCCTATGCGATGGCGGTGAGTGGTCGCGGCCAAGCCCTGCTGGGAAGCGGCGACCTCGATCACGATGGCCATGCCGATCTGGTGGTCGTCACCACCGGCACGCTCGACAGCGTCAGTCCCTACACCAGCCAGTTCGACGTGCACTACGGCCGCTAGGAGCTTATTGCAGTAATCAAAGAATGAAAAAAGATAAATAAAATATTTATCTTTTTTATTACATTTCAGTATGTTGCTTTGTAATTATCGTTACGATTGGTAGCCCATAGAAGCATTGCTAAGCCAATACAGCAACAAGCTCCTGGCCCAAGCGCCCCTAAGCCGCTTTGAGCCCCTGCACCATCGCCACCAGTGTCTTCTTCGCGTCACCGAGAACCATCATGGTGTTGGGGCGGACGAACAGCGCATTTTCGATGCCCGCGAAGCCGGGCTTGAGCGAGCGCTTAAGCACGATGACCGAGCGGGCCGCATCGACGTTGAACACCGGCATACCGTAGATCGGCGAGCTCGGATCTTCCTTGGCGGCTGGGTTTACGACGTCGTTGGCCCCCACCACGATGGCGACATCGGTGCTGGGAAAGTCGTCGTTGATGTCGTCGAGATCGAAGAGCTGATCGTAGGGCACATTCGCCTCGGCGAGCAGCACGTTCATGTGGCCCGGCATGCGTCCTGCGACGGGGTGGATGGCGTGCCGCACCTCCGCGCCGTTGTCCTGCAATAAGGCCGTGAGCTCGCGCACCGCGTGCTGCGCCTGCGACACCGCCATGCCATAGCCCGGGATGAAGATCACCGAGCGCGCCGCCCGCAGGACCTCGGTCGACTCCTCCACCGTCGCCTCGTTCGGCACCGGGCCTAGCGCTGCGCCCGATTGCGGCCCCGGTGTCGCGCTCGACCCGTCGCTGCCAAACGCCCCGAACAGCACGTTAGTGAACGAGCGATTCATCGCCTTGGACATCACCATGCCAAGGATGAAACCCGAGCCTCCATCGAGCGCGCCGCAGATGATAAGGACGTTGTTCTGCAGCGCGAAGCCGGTGGCCGCCGCGGCCAAGCCGGCATACGAGTTCAGCAGGCAGATAACGACCGGCATATCGGCGCCACCAATCGGCAGCACCAGCGTCACGCCAAGCACGCCGCCCAACCCGACGAGCCCATAGAAGTACAGCTCCCCGTCAGGCTGGAACACGAAGACGCCCAGAAGCACGATGGCCGAAAGTAAGAGCAGACCGTTGAGCGCGTTCTGGCCGCGAAACGTAATCGGACGTCCCGGCAAGATCTCCGCGAGCTTGCCGAAGGCCATGAGGCTCCCGCTGAAGGTGAGCGCTCCCAGGAAGACTTCAAAGCCGATCGCGCCGACTTTGAACAGCGACGGACCAGCGCCATCTCGCAGCGCCTCGCTGACGCCACCTGCGCTGACCAGGGCGTGCGCCCCCTCGCTGAAGTGCAGGAATTCGGTGATGCCGACCAGAGCAACCGCCAAGCCACCAAAGGCGTGTGACAGCGCGATGCGCTCCGGCATCTTGGTCATTGGGATCTTGAGCGCCATCACCGTCCCGATGGCCGAGCCGAGGACGATGCCGACAAGGATCCACTGGTAGCTGATGATTTCGTGTCGCAGCAGGGTGCCGCCGACGGCGAGCAGCATCCCAAGCTCGGCCATGCGCACGCCGCGCCGCGCCGAAGCCGCATCCCCCAGGCCGCGCAAGCCCAGGATGAACAGCACCGAAGCCGCGAGATAACAGAGCTGGATCAGGACCGCGGTTGTCATTTCTGTCCGGGCCCCCGACGAAACATCTTCAGCATGCGATCGGTGATAAGGAAACCGCCGACGACATTGATGGTCGCAGCGGTCACCGCAATCGTCCCCAGCGCCGTCGCCACCCGCGTCGATTTGCCGCCGGCAGCGACAAGCGAACCCACCAGCGAGATGCCCGAGATGGCATTCGTCGCGGCCATCAGCGGCGTGTGCAAAAGGTGTGGGACGTTGCTGATGAGCTGGTGGCCAACGATCGCCGCCAGCACGAAGACGTAGGCCCCAAAAAGTAAGATCTCAACGGAGGTCATGGACAGGGTTCCTCAAGCATCAAGCGGCGGCCGCGGTGGCCGCAGTAAGGCGGGGATCGACGACTCGGCCATCACGGATGGTGACCACGCCGCGGATGATCTCGTCGTCGGCATCCAGCCGCAGCGTCACCCCCTCCTTGCCGAGCAGGTGAAGGAGCAGCTTTTCGATGTTGCGCGACCACATCTGGCTGGCGTGCGCGGCGATCTGGCTCGTCAGATCGGTGTCACCGATGATGCGCACCCCGCCCGGGGTCAGGATGCGCTCGCCCGGCTGCGTGAGCGCGCAGTTGCCGCCTTGCTCCGCCGCCAGATCGACGAGCACGCTGCCTGGGCGCATCGCCGCGACCAGTTCCTCGCTGACCAGGATGGGCGCGCGCTTGCCAGGGACGAGCGCCGTCGTGATGCAGGCATCGGCACGGGCCAAGCGCTCACGCAAGACCGCCGCCTGCTTGGCCTTGTACTCGTCCGAGACTTCCTTGGCGTAGCCGCTCGCCGTCTGCGCGTCTTCCGCGGACTCGACCTCGATGAACTTGGCGCCCAGCGACTCGACCTGCTCTTTGACGACGCGGCGAACATCGAAGGCCTCGACCGTGGCCCCCAGGCGACGAGCCGTAGCGATCGCCTGCAGCCCCGCCACCCCCGCGCCCAGCACCAAGACGCGGGCGGGCGCGATCGTGCCGGCCGCCGTCATCAGCATCGGGAAAAACTTGGGCAGGGCCTCCGCCGCAAGCAGCACCGCGCGATAGCCCGCGCAGGTGGCCTGCGATGACAGCACGTCCATCATCTGCGCCAGCGTGGTGCGCGGAATGGCATCGACCGACAGCACCGACACCCCGGCCGCACACAGCGCATCCAGAAGCGCCTGCGACGACAGCGGATGAATCAGGCTGATGACCGTCATTCCGGCCCGCAGCTTGGCCAGCTCGGCCTCGTCTGGCGGCTGGATCTTGATGAGGACATCGCCCTCGGCGTAGAGCTGCGCGGCATCGACTAAGCGGGCCCCGGCTTTTTCATACTCTGCGTCTGCCGCGCCGGCCGCTTCGCCAGCACCACGCTCGACGAGGACCTCCAGCTTGCGGGCGACCAGCTTCTTCACCGAGTCCGGGACCAAGGCCACGCGACGTTCCCGCGCGGCGGTTTCCTTTGGAACACTGAGCTTCATGAGGGGGCGTTGATATAGCGCATCCACCACGCCCTACGGCAAGCGCTCCGTTACCAATCCCGCACAGGTGGAAAACGCGGCGTTAGATGCCATCGAACGTTCGTACCATCCACCAGCCAGACCCCGTCGCGCGCAGTCTCCACCGGCCTTTGTCGAAAACACTTCAAACCCCAGCCAATGCCCCCCAAAATGGGCAGTTTCCATGCCCCGACGTCCTCGATCTTTAGCCTCCCCCAGCGCCGAGAAGCCGGCCCGTCCGGCCAGCCAGGCTGCGACGGCAACCACGAAATTTCCCGTATCTCGTCCCAGCCGCTCTCAGCTTCTACGTAATGCACGGCGCGTCCTCGTCAAAATCGGCACCGGCGTGCTGACCGAAACCGGCGGCCGCTTCGACCGCGCGCGCTTCGAGAGCCTGTGCGCTGAGCTTGCGCGGGCCGCCGCCGGACGCGAGCTCGTCCTGGTATCCTCCGGCGCCGTCGCGCTGGGTGTCGAGCGACTGGGGCTCAAGACTCGCCCCAAAGACATCCGCGGCAAGCAGGCCGCCGCCGCGGTTGGACAGTCGCGGCTGATGCGGCTTTACGACGATGCGCTCGGACCGCAGGGCGTGACGGTGGCGCAGGTGCTGCTGACTCATGCCGATGTGCAGTCGCGCACGCGCTATCTGAACGCGCGACACGCCATCTTCAACCTGCTGTCGCATCGGGCGCTGCCCATCATCAACGAAAACGACACGGTCAGCGTCGAAGAGCTGAAGTTTGGCGACAACGACACGCTGGCCGGTATGGCTGTCGATCTGCTCGAAGCGGATCTGCTGATCATCCTCACCGACATCGATGGCCTGTACACCGCCGACCCGCGAAAGGACCCCAGCGCGACGCGCATTGCCGAAGTCCACGGCATCGATGCCGCGACGCTGGCCTTGGCCGGCGACTCGATCTCGGGCGTGGGCACCGGCGGCATGGCCAGCAAGCTGCGCGCCGCCAGCCGAGCTGGCGAGTCCGGCGTCCCGACGCTGATCGCCCCCGGCAAGCAGGTCGGCGTGCTCGATGCGGCCCTGGCTGGCGAGTCGCTGGGCACCTTTGTCCACGCTCCTCCGCCGCCGGAAGGGGGCCGCCGCAAGCGCTGGCTGCTGCGCGATCTGCGTCCCACCGGCGAGCTGCGCATCGACGACGGCGCCGCCCGCGCCCTGCGCGAACAAGGCAAGAGCCTGCTGCCCTCCGGCGTACGCGAAGTGCAAGGCACCTTCGAGGCCGGCGAGCCAGTGGCCATCGTCACGCTGTCCGGCGAGCTCGTCGCGCGTGGCCTGCCGAGCTACGGCTCCGACGAGCTACGCCGCCTGCTCGGCGCTCGCACGACCGAGATCGCCGAGCGCCTGGGTTACAAGCTCGCCGACGAGGCCGTGCATCGCGATGATCTGGTGCTGGCGCAGGCGAGCACCGTCACTCCTGCGCAGGTGGCCGCACGATGACCCACGATTCCGATCGCGCACCCGCGCCAGCTGAAGAGTTCGCGACGCTGGCCCGCCGTCTGGCCGAAGCTGGCAAGCGAGCCGCTCGCCCCCTTTCGACCGCGTCGACCGCCCAGAAGAACGCCATGCTGTCGCAGCTTGCCGCGCTGCTCGTCGAACCAACCGAGGTCGCGCGCATCCTTTCGGCCAATGCCCAAGATCTCGCGGCGGGGCAGCAAGCTGGGCTCTCTGCCGCCCTGCTCGATCGGCTGCGCCTCGATGCCGGTCGCCTGGCCGCGCTGTCGCAAGCCGTGCGCGACATTGCTGCGCTGCCCGATCCGGTCGGCGAAGTCGTCGAGTCGTGGACCCGCCCGCGCGGATTTTCCGTCGAGAAACGCCGCATCCCACTCGGCCTGCTGCTCCTGATCTACGAAGCGCGACCCAACGTCACCGTCGATGCCGCGGCACTCGCCATCAAGAGCGGCAACGCCGTGCTCCTGCGCGGTGGCAAGGAAGCGCGACACAGTAACCTTGCGCTCGCACAGCTTGTACAGACCGCGCTGCGCAGCCAGGGCCTGCCGAAAGACGCCGCGCGCTTCGTCGACAACCCCGATCGCGGCCTGATGCTCGCCCTCCTGCAACAGAGCGGCTTCATCGACCTGTGCATCCCCCGCGGCGGCGAGGCCCTGATCCGCTTCGTCGTCGAGCACGCCCGCGTTCCCGTCATCCAGCACTACCAGGGCGTATGCCATATGTACGTCGATGCCGACGCCGATCTCGATATGGCGGTGGCCCTCATCGAAAACGCCAAGTGCTCGCGCCCGGGCGTCTGCAACGCGCTCGAATGCCTGCTGATTCACGAAGCCCAGGCCGCCGCCCTGCTCCCCGCTCTCGCCCCTCGACTCGCCCGCTACGGCGTCGAGCTTCGTCTGCCGCCGGCCGCCATGGCGCTCCTGCCTTCGCCGCTCCCCGACGGCCTGCGCCCCCGCCCACTCGCTGACGACGACTACGGTCGCGAGTTTCTCGATCAGATCCTCGCCGTCCGCATCGTCCCCTCGCTCGACGCCGCCATCGCCCACATCGCCGATTACGGCTCGCTGCACAGCGAAGTCATCGTCACCAAAAACGCCAGCGCCGCCGCCCGCTTCCAGCGCGAAGTCTGCGCCAGCTTCGTCGGCTGGAACCTCTCCACCCGCTTCAACGACGGCGGCGAGCTCGGCCTCGGCGCCGAGGTCGGCATCTCGACCAGCAAGCTCCACGCCTTCGGCCCGATGGGCCTGCGCGAGCTCTGCAGCACCAAGTTCGTCGCCACCGGAACTGGCCAAGTGCGGGGATAGGCCCGCAACCTCTTGCCTATCGCCTCAGCCACCGGGCCGAACGCATTCCCGCATACATCAGCTAGGCCGCAATCGATTCTTTCTGTTCAACTGCCGACTTAATATCGTTTAAATCTTGCATAAGGGCCTTCCTTGCCATGCCCTTAAACAAGAATCCCATCAGCTTCAACATGATTTTCGAAAAGGCGCCCCGCGGCTGGGTCACATGAGACTCAGAGAAGATGATTCCGTTGGGACCCTCTTGCAGCCTTTTCGTGCATAGGTACACGGTTCCATCCTGTTCGGCCCGGGTCGAATAGAGCTCGCCTTCCACCGCCTCGGTGATGCACTTTTCAACGGTGGCTGGCTTGCCAAAGAAGTCTCGGGTCTCTTGCCAGCGGAGTCCGACCAAGCCGCTTGTCGGTCTTTCGACAACGGCAATCTTTTGGATTCCGCTGATCAAGTCGGCAGCGTTTTCGATATCGGTGATTGCGACCCAGATCGCGGCTTTGGGTGCTTGGATGGTGACCTGTACTTGAACGATCAAGGGATGTCTCCTTGGGGCTGGTCCCCAGTGCTGGCTCGGCGGGTTCAGCAAGTCCTACTGCGGTCTTAGCATGTTTCAGGGGGGGATGGGCCCGTCGTCGGCTGCAGCGAGCAAAACCAGGAAGTGGCTGCTGCATTGCCTTTGCGCGCGGTACGTGTTAGGAATGCGCTCTTCAGCTTAATTGGAAAGCTCGCGATGGCCGTTGTCCTTAAATCAGATGTGGTTTGTGGTCGTTGCGGGGTAATGCAACCTTGTGAGATTGAATTTCTGTGGGGCGAAGACAACGCCTGGCATACGTACCGAATCGGGGCCAGCATTCAGTGGAAGTCAAGCTGGCGCCAGCGTCGGGCCCCCGAACTTGGGAGGTCCATCGCTGAGCTTGACCCGGTCTGGATTCACGGCAGCGGAGCGACCCCTTGCCACGGGCCGCAGGATTTCCTAATTGAGATCCGGGCCAATCGGATTCGTGGCGTGCAGGCATTACCTGCGATTCCCACAAGGCTCCACGGATTCGGCCTATTCGGCGTGAACAAAGACGCGTTTTACTGCACCTTCCAAGGACCCAGTCGCGCTTGGCCGTTGCCCGTTACCGAGCATGACTTGCAGTGGCTGCGGGGCTTACTGTGAAGCTGTCGAGGATTGGATTTTACGCCGACCCAGACATGACCGTCTATATTCGATACTAATCTATTGCCACAAACGGGCCCACAGACGGCCGAGCCAACTTCGGTTACTTGACTGTCCGTTCAAGACATCTAGCGCCCGAAAAACCTCTCGGTGAGGACGGTCGTAGGATATCTGCATCTTCGTCCCGGCCATCATGGCGCGGATATTATAGGAGCCGATGGCAGATAAGTAGAACTCGACATCTTCTGCCGGAATGGCCCACGCCCCGCTAAGCGTCGCGACAAGCTCATCCTGAGGGATTTTCTGTTTAATGCCGGTGAGTAGTTCAGACAGTCGGGTTTGCAACAGCAGGGAGTCGGCTTTGTTCATGAGAGCGTCCTTTCCAATTAAACAACATACCTTCGGCCATGAGACTCCCCGCCGCGTGCGCATCCGGTCGCACAGGCGACCGTCGGAGGTGGGCAGCCGTCGATGGTCATCCGGCCCCGCCTTCCGCCTTGCCTGCCCCCTCTGCCTCGGCCTGCTTTTCCTGTTCCTCGATTTCTTTGCGGATCTTGTCCATGTCTAGCTCGCGGATCTGTTTGACGAGCTGATCGAGGGCGGCGGCCGGCATGACGCCGGGCTGTTCGAAGAGCAGGACGTTTTCGCGAAAGACCATCAGGGTGGGGATCGAGCGGATGCCAAACGCGCCGGCCAGGGCCTGCTGGGCGTCGGTGTCGACCTTGCCCCAGGTGATGTCGGGATGGCGGGTCGAGGCGGCTTCGAAGATCGGGGCGAAGGCGCGGCAGGGACCGCACCACGACGCCCACCAATCGACAAAGACGATGCCGCCGCGGTCGATGTGCTCGTTGAAGTTCTGCTCGGTGAGTTCTTGAGTCGGCATGGGGGCCTCCTGTTGTTGTGGGTTTGAGCCAGGCTGAGGGTTGAGAGGTTCGCCCCAAGGTTCGCTTTCGGATAGGCTGCCGACGTGTCGGACTCGCTATTGCATCGTGCCCAGCAGGGGGACCGCGCGGCGCTTGAAGAGCTGCTCTCGCAGCAGGCGCCGGCAATCTATCGCTTCAGCCTGCGGATGTGTCGAAATGCTGCCGATGCCGATGACGCGCTGCAGGACACCCTGCTGTCGATCGCCCGGCATCTGGGCGACTTCGCGGGGCGTAGCTCGCTTAAAAGCTGGGTCTTTGCCCTGACGCGCAGTGCCTGCTCGCGCCGCCGTCGCGGCCTAAAAAACCGCCCCGCCCAAAGCCTGGATGCCGTCGCCGACCTGCCCTCTGCCCACCCCAGCCCCGAGGAAAATGCCGACAAGCGGCAGCTGACCGAGGCCCTGTCCGAGGCCCTTGATCAGATCGCCGATCCCTATCGCGAGGTGCTGCTCTTGCGCGATGTCGAGGGCTTGTCTGCGATCGAGGCCGCCTGTGCGCTGGGCGTGTCGGTCGATGCCCTCAAGAGCCGCCTGCATCGCGCTCGTCAGGCGCTGCGCGAAGCCCTGCAGCCGGTGCTGCAAGCCGACGCTCCCCTGCCCGGCCCCGCCTGCCCTGACATCGTCGCCGCCTGGTCGCAGAAGCTAGAAGACCAGCTGAACCGAAAAGACTGCGCCGCGATGGAGCAGCACATCCGCCAGTGCCGCGCCTGCGGAGCCGCCTGCGAAGCCCTCAAGCGCTCCCTCTCCGCCTGTCAGCGCGTCGCCACGAACGAAGTCCCCCCGTCCATCCAAACCCAAGTCAAAGCCGCCATGCGCCACTTCCTACAAGCCCTGCCCAACCCCTAGCGACCACCCCGATCCCTCAACACCCCCCGAAGGTGTTTACATATTAAGCATCGCATCAAGCAGAAAAGAGGCTGGGGCCGCCCCGAGGCATTTTTCGAGACGCCCTCGGCTCGGAAAATGTCTCGGGAAAGCGGGGCCCCGGCCGTGTAGCAAGGTCGGGTTAAAGGCATTCGCAGCTCAATCTGCAAACACCTCCCTACCGCGGACACCCATTCGGCAGACCCGCTTGGTTATAAGCCAGCATGCCGCCAGCCAGGTTCATGACGCGACGGAAACCCAGCGCCACAAGCTGCTGTGCCGCGCGCCCCGAGCGCCCTCCTGAGCGACAGACCACAAGCAAGTCAGCCTGCCGATCCCAGGCGGCCGCTGCCGTCGCTACCGTCGAAAGCGGCACGAGCTCGGCACCCGGGATATGCCCCAGCTCACCGGTAAACTCGTGCGGCTCGCGGACATCGATCGTGCGCACATCGATGGCTCGGCCCTGCAGCAGGCGGGGTTCAAGGTCGCGATAGCCCAGCGGATTTTCGGTCGCGGACTGATAAAGCGGGCGCGTCATGGTCGATTCTCCGTCACGGTGTTGAACGAAGAGTAAGAGCCAGCCGCGCGAAAAAGGATTCACGCCTCGCGCCGCCCCCGCGAACCTTCTCGCCCGCGCTTGGCTCTTATGTCCGGTAGATCGAGGCGCCTCGTCCTCGGCCGGAGAAGGAAATGAGCCTGCCCAAGCTGTCTCTTGTGGTTGCGCTGACTGTAGCGCGTTGTCTGGTCAGCTCTCCCGCGCTAGCCACCCCTGAGCCCAGCCTGGGTCCGTTTGAGCTGCGTTCGCCCGGTGGTCAGCATGCGCTGCAGATTGGCTCCGCTGCGCAGGTCCGCCTGACCTACAGCGACACCCAGCCCGCCGCCGACGCCGCCCGCGAGTCCAGCCTGGGCGCCGAAGTGCGGCGCCTGCGACCGATGCTGCGCGGCAGCTTCCTCTCGCAGCGCGTCGAGATGTTCCTGCACCTCAACACCATTCCAGGAGCCATCGAGCTGCTCGATCTGTTTGGCCAGCTCAACCTGCACCGCCAGTTCAGCCTGCGCGTTGGACAGTTCAAGCTGCCCTACACGCGCTATCGGCTGCAGTACTTCACGCAGCTGACGTTCACCGACTGGAGCATCCTGTCGCGCTATCTTGGAGCCGAGCGGCAGCTGGGTGCCGCGCTGCACAACGGCTACGAGCGCGGCTCGGGCTTTGAGTATGCGCTTGGCGTGTTCTCCGGCATGAATGCGCGGCGGGCACATGGCGTCGGGCTGGGGCTGCTCTACGGCGAGCGACTGGTCAATCCCTCGGACCTGACCGCGCCTGCTGCACCAACGACGTTTCATCCCGAGCTGGCGCTGCGCCTGGGCTACAGCTCGCCCGGCTTGCATCCTGAGACCCCCAGCGATAGCCAGCGCGGCCCGGCCCGCTTAGGGGTCAGCTTCAGCGCCACCTACGACATCCGACCGGCGCGTTACCTGGACCCGGCCCTGCGGCTAGCCCCCGAGGCCCAGCTCAAGCTGCGCGGTCTGTCGCTGCACGCCGTCGGCTATCTCGCGTGGTTTCAGGGCGACGGTGGAGCGAGCGATCTGCGCCCGGCCTTCTATGGCCTGCTCGCCCAAGCCGGATACCGCCTACAGTCGCCGTGGGAGCTCGCGCTGCGCTACGGCCTGCTGCTCAGCAGCGAGGCCCTGCGCCAAGATGCACAAGAGCGGGCCGCCGTCCTTATCGCCGCTGCCACGCCCGATCAGGCCAGCGCCGTTGCCCAGCAGTACCGCAGCGCCGGCACCCTAAAGCAGGATCAAGAACTGCTCCTCGCTATCAACTACTACCTCGTCGGCAACAGCCTAAAGTTCCAGCTAGAAACCGGCTGGCTGCGACAAGTCAGCGAAGCCGCCACGCTGGACAGCGCCCGCGTCCGCCTGCAGGCGCAAGTGGCGTTTTAAGCCGCCGACCCTCTGCGAAAATATCCGCATAGTGACTCCTCGCCAGTGCAACGGTAACCCCTCTAAGGGCGCCGAATTTGACCCATTAAGAGGTCGGTCTTCTTGATTCCAACTCCCACGAAGCCCGCGGGACGCTGCGTCGCAGTCCTGATTGGAATCGATGAATACCGCAGCGACATTCCGCGGCTGCACAATGCCGTTCACGATGTGCAGACCGTCGCTCCATCCATCGCTGCCATGGCCTGCGGAGGGATCGGCCTTTGATCAAGAGTTCGAGGAGCACAGAGCAAGGGATTCAACCGCCCGCAGACCACAAGCACTCGATGGCTAGGTCTATTTTGTCCGGGCGCAGCGAAAGCCGAGGAGGTCATCCCGAAGCGCGGGCACGCCCCGGCTGCGGTTGGCCGCCCGCGCGTTCGAGGCGTAGTTGTTGCCCCATGATCCACCGCGAATCGCGCGCTCGGCCGTCGTCGAGCAATTCGCTCTATAGCAATCCGTATAGAAATTACTCATCCACTCAAGGACGTTCCCGCCTAGATCCAGAATCCCCTCCGGCGTCCGATCCCCGGCGACGGACCCCACCGGCGCGGTCGCTTCATATCCATCGCTGCCGGTGTACATCCCGGTCCACGTCACACCTTGCTTCTTCCAGTACTCCACACACTCACGGCCACAGGCATTCAGGTAGCGTGGACCAGGGATCGCGCTGCCCCAAGGGTATTTGCGGCCAGCGCTGCCACGGGCCGCGTATTCCCACTCCACCTCACTGGGCAGGCGCTTGCCCACCCACGCACAGTACGCTTTCGCTTGATCCCACGATACGCAGTTCATGGGGTGCTTCTCACGGCCCGCTTTGCCAAGGTTGCAGACGGAATTCCAGCGTTTCTTATCCGCGTCGCTGTATCCAATCCACTCGACCGTATTTTGACCGGCACAGACCCGTCCTACCACGCAGCGCGCATACGCTCCCGCTGTCACCTCGGTGAGGTCCATGTAAAAACTCGGCACCGCCACTTCGTGCTCGGGCACTTCGTCGGATTCGCCGGTCTTACTGCCCATCACAAACTTCCCACCCGGTAAGTAGGCCATGCCGGGGATCTTGGGAGCCGGCGGCGCTGGCACAGTGGGCGGCATCGAGACCGGCTGGGGCGCGGCCACGCTGAGATCTCTGAGTATCCCCAAGTCCGGCTGGGACGGCGTCGAGAGATCGGGCGGACGCTCAGGGGGAGGCAGCTCAGAGACGAGGGATGCCAGCCGATCCGAGCGCAGATCCGGTGCGAGATTCACTGGGGTGGCTGGCGACCGCAGCACGGACCACAGCCCCCATAACATTCCCGCCACCAGCACTGGGATCGCTCCCAACCACAGAAGCAGCAGCTGAGCCGCGGGGCCGGAGGGCGGGGGCTTGGCGGGGGAGGCCAGTAGCCGATCCATTGGTGGCCTCTGCGGCTCCAGCGACACGTCGGGCGAAGCGGCGGGGGCGATGGTCGCTGGGGCGTCCGCCTCTGTCCTCAAGAGGCCAGCGCGAGCGTCCAATTCCTCGGCTGGCTTCGGCGCTCGCTTGGTTTCATCCGGCTTCGCGCTTGGAATCGGGGATGAAACGGGCGCTGCCATGGGCGGGGCTTCCTTAGCCACATGCACGTCTGTTTTCGGCGTGGGGACCTCCCAAACTTCCGTTTGGGGGGTCTTCAGAGCCTGTTCAACTTCCGCACAGAACGCAGCGACACTGCCCTGTCGTCCGTTCGGATCACGCTGTGTCGCGCGATGCAACACCTGCCGCAGCTGCCGGCTCGCGGGCAGGCGCTGGAGAAGCTGCGTCGGTCCCTCGTCATGATCAAACATTGACCGGCCGAGCAACACAAACATCAGCGTCCGCGCCAGGCCGTACACGTCAGCGCGCTGATCGACGTGCGCGGCGTTCCGCTGCTGCTCCGGCGCAGCAAAGTCTGGTGTGCCCAGCCCCTGAAGTGTCCGCGTCATCCGCAGGGCGCGCTCATCGACCACGAGATCGAAGTCGCAGAGCTTCGCGAGTCCATCGGCGTTCAGGAGAATGTTGTGCGGCTTCACGTCGCGATGCACCAGCGTCCGCACCCGCTCATGGCCAAAGGACAGCGCCTTGCCAATGTCCAGCACCGCCTGAATCCACTGTTTTTGCCGGAGGCCTGCGCTGTCTTTCAACACTGCCTCGTAGAGATCACCGCCGGCCAGGTACTCCATTACGAAGTAGTGAAAGCCTTGATATTCAGACGCTGGGCTCAGCACGCGAACGATGTGAGGGTGCTGCAGTCCCTGCTGCTGCCTGGCGCCGTTTTCAAAGCGCTTCACCAGCGTGCGGTCTTTCGACCACTGTCCGTGCAGGACCTTGATCGCCACCGCTTCGCCGTCGGCCCCATCGAGGACCTTGGCCTGAAACACCTCGGCGAAGGTGCCCGTACCCAGCGAAAGTGAGAGCTGATAACGCCCCGCCAACACTTCACCAACCCGCAGTGACGGTCCATGCCGCAGCGCCTTTTCTGCAGCATGGATCTCGGCATCGATGCGCGAGGTATCGGCGCCGTTGGTCCAGCGCCGAATGTCGTCACGCACGCGCAGAAGCTGAGCCAGTTTTTCCGAGAGCTCGCGCTCGCGATGCTGCAGGGCTAAGTCCTCGGACTCCGCCGCCTTCTCCAGCTTTTCGATTCGGCCGGGATAGGCCCTGCGCAGCGCAGCCAGGATCTGCTCTGGCTCAACTAGCGCCAACAGCAGTGTATGGCGTTCCTTCAGGTCCGAGGCTGCTGACAGGCGACGATACTCGTCGTGAAAATAGTCGGATGCGAAGGCATCAAAGTCGACAGCGGATGGCAGAACGGCATCCAGAAGTCGGCGAACCTGCGCCCTCAGTGGGGCATCGTCGCTTGGTTTGCCGGTTCCTGAGCTACTCATCCGCCTGCGTACTCCCGTACTCATCAGGAGTATCACGGTGGCTGAGGCGCGAGCAATCGCCTGCCCGCGAACCTGGACTCGCCCCATCGCGTCGCCGAAGAGGTCAGGAGCGAGGTGCAGTACGACGTTCCGCGTCTGGCAGCCGGGCCGCGTACAATGAAGGGCATGGAGCCAGGGGCGCAATCGCCGATGAAGGAATCGGAGGATGCACAGAGCCCGCAGGATCCCGGGGCAGACACGGCCGCAGCGTCCGATGGGCTGCGGGTTCTGGGAACGGCGTACAAGCTCGCCAAGCTGATGCTTGGGATCGGCGGGCTCCTGTTTGGTGCGCACGTCGGCTTGCGCCACGATTCGGAAGTGACGCTCCCCCCATCGACGGTCACTCTGCAAGCGGCGCGCGCCGCGTTCTCGACGCGTCTAACGAAGCCCGAGCTTCCGCGCAGTGGGGCTGCGCCCAAGCCACCCGCCCCATTTCAGCCGGTTCGCTATCCGGCGGCGCCCGGCCCGCTGGTCGGCTATTTGACTGCCGATCCCGGCGATGGGAAGCGCCATCCCGCGGTGCTGTGGGCGCACGGCGGATTTGCAGGAATCGGCGAGGGGCTGTGGGGCTCCACGCCGATGCAGCGGGGGGCCAGCGTGCGCGTCCTAAAGGAGGCGGGCTTGGTGGTCTTCTGCCCGGCGTTTCGCGGCGAGAACGACAACCCGGGCCGCTTTGAGCTGTTTTATGGGGAGCTCGACGATCTCCTCGCCGCGCGCGATTTTCTGGCCGCGCAGCCCTTTGTTGCCCCGGAGCGCATCTACCTAATCGGCGATGGCATCTCTGGCGGAACGCTGGCGCTGCTGGCGGCGGTGGCAAGCGACCGTTTCCGCGCTGCGATAGCGCTGGGCGGCGCGGCCGAGCTGGGTCGCATCGTCTCGCAAGAGTCCTCGTCAGAGCTCATCCCCTTCGACCCCAGCGCTGCGCAAGAGAGCTATCTGCGCTCGCCGCTCCACTTTGCCGCGTTCATCAAACAGCCGACTTTCTACTTTGGTCCGGGAGATTCCTTTTTCCGCTGGGACGTGCGGCAGATGAAGATTCGGACTGTCGAGCGGAGCGTGCCGTTTGACGCTTTCTTCATCGAAGGAGTCACGGCAGACGAGCTATACTCACGCGTCGTTGCGCTCCTGGCCTCGAAGATCCCGGATGACTTGGGACCGCAGACGGACCTCAAGTTCAGCGCCACCGACCTCGCGACCCTCAGCCCAGCGTCAAAGAGCATGCGATAACAGCTTCGGCCCGAGCCGCAGACTCTCCACAAGAGGCTCAGAACAGAGCACCGCCGTTGATCCAGGCCTGCCACTTGGTCAGCTTGCTGCCGGTCAGTGTCGTTACGTGCGGCGCGCCCGAGGTCGCCATCCCCGTCGAGGGAACCCGAACCAGCGGCGAGCTAGCGGCGTCGGACTTGATCACCAGCTGTTGGTCAATGAGGGACAGGTAGTTGTCCAGCTCCTTACCGGCTGTCGTATCGATCTTCAGCTGGTTCGTTGCGGTGGCGTTGTGGCAGCCGGCCTGCGTGCAGGTCAGTGACTTCATATCGGATTGGATGTCGGCGTAGAGCGGATCGTAGACGGAGCAGCAGTCACACTCACCACACGCCACACCGCTGGCCCCCAGCCCAAACATCAACAGAACGTTTTTGAAGAAGTTCATACCGGTCATGGAAAGGCTCTTTTTTGTGCGTCTAGTTGAGAGTAGCTGAATGCAGCATAATCTCCTGATTTGGATTAATCTTCGATTTAATCAATGTTAATTTCCACGCGCACCGGGAGCATCACACGGACATGACCCTACTCAAGGATGAAGTCGAGCGATTCAAGGTCTGGGCGGCGGCACCTGCGCGCGGCGGCGTGATACACTGACGAGCCGGTGGGATCTCGACGTCCCTCGCCTTCCCTCTGGGATCACTCATCCATTGCGGGTTGCCCTATCCCCCTATCCCCATCCCCACCCCATCTCATGATCAAGACGCTTGGACAGTTCCTGGTTCGTCGGTTGTTTGGGGTGCCCAGTCGGCGCCTCGGCAGCCGCGATGTGCGTGGGCCGGTGCTCGCGACGGTGCTGCTGCTGATGCTGTGCGCACCGACGCTGGCCGGCGCGACAGCGGTCGCCCCCGATGATGGCTGTCTGAACGACGTCGCTTGTCGCCAGAGCTACGATCAGGCGGTCAAGCTGTTCGAGGGCGGACGCTTCGAGGCGGCTCTGGGGGCCTTCCAGGCGGCCTATGGGCGGCGCCAGATGCCGTGGCTGCTGATCAACATCGGGCGCACGCTGCACCGCTTGGGGCGACCGGCCGAGGCGCTGGCCTATTACGATCGCTACCGTCAGGCGGAAGCCAAGCCTGACCCCGGGACGGCGGCTCGGCTAAAGAAGTACACAGCGCAAGCCCAGGCGCTGGTCGACACCGCCAACCAGCAATCGGCCAGCCCGCCGCCTCCCGATGACGATGCCGGAAACGACCTAGCCGGAGCACCGCCGCCGTCCGGAAATCCGACGGCGCAGGCCGGCAGCCCAGCCACCGTGACCGCGGGTTCGGCGTCCAGCCCGACGCCCGGTTCCCCCCCGTCCCCCAGCCCCGTGGGGGAAGCGCAGCCGATCTACAAGAAGTGGTGGTTTTGGGCCGCGGTCGGTGGCGGAGTGGCGGTGCTTGTCGGTGTGGGCGTGGGGGTCGGCGTGGCAGCGGGGAATTCGCCGTCGCTGCCGAGCGGCGTACCGACGATCATGTTTCGGCTGTAGAACGCCAATCGCTATCCATCGTTCGAGGAAAGCACGATGCGGACGCGCACCCTGATGTCGGCTCTTTGGGGCTCTTTTTCGCTGGCAGTGGCGCTGGCAGCAGGACCGGGCTGTGGCGCGGGCGACCTGGGCGTGCTGCTTTCGCTTTCGAATGTGCCGAGCAGCGGAAAGACGCTGCAGGTGGCGGCGAAGCTCGATCAGCAGCTGCTGACCAGCGCCTCGGATGCGTCGCTGCCATTGCCGCTGAGCGACAATCGGCTGGGCGTCACGGTGCCACACGCCGGGCGCCTGACTCTGGACCTGCGCGCGCTGGACAGCGACGGATGCACGCTTGCGGCGGCACAGCCTGAGCTCGACGTGTCGAGTCGGCGTACTGATCTGGCCGTGGCGCTGAGTAATCAGATGCCGCGTCGCTGCGGCGAACTGCCGACCTGTACGACGGTGAACACAGCCTGCGCGGTGACGGCCGCTCCAAGCAGCCAGAGCATCCGCAGCATCTGGGCCCTGTCCGGCAGCGACATCTGGGCGGTGGGAACGAATGCCACCGTGCTGCACTACGACGGGAAAGCCTGGACAGCGACGCCGACCGCGAACCTGCCGGTGCCCAGCACCACGATACTCAAGGGCGTGTGGGGCAGCGGTCCCAGCGACGTTTGGGCGGTCGGTACGGCGGGAAAGATCCTGCACTACGATGGGACGACCTGGACCGCATCAAGCAGCGGGGCTTCGCATGATCTGGAAGCCATCTCGGGCATCAGCAAGGACCATGTCTGGACGGTAGGGCGCGCTGTATCGCCGACCTCGCAGGCCGAGTTCTGGCACTGGGGTGGCAGCCAGTGGTCGCAGATCAATCCGCCGGGACAGGGCGACCTATATGCGGTAGCGGCGGTCGATGCCAATTTTGTCATCGGTGGTGGAGGGGTCGGCACGTCGCCGATTCTGTGGGTCTGGAACGGCGTAAATATGTTCCAGAACTATTCTTCGGAGGTGCCGTTGCCGGTGTGGGGGCTGTGGGCTGCGTCGAAGACCCGCGTCATCGCCGTGGGACCCGCGGCTCAGCTAGTGCAGTTCGACGGCGCGACCTGGAAGCTGATCGACATCGGCTACACCTCGTACGATCTTTATTCGGTGGGCTCAGACGGCACGACGACGTTCATGGTCGGCACCAATGGGCTGGCGCTGCGGACGACGGACCCGGCCCTGAAGTTGGTGTCGCGGGTCACAACGGGCTTGAGCATGGGCTCGACGGTTTTTTCAGCGCACATGGCAGCCAACGGTCTGGGCTGGCTGGGCGGCGACAAGGGCTTTCTGGGCTACTACGACACACGACCGTAGGCACTTCGGCGTGACGGGGTACGGATCGCTGACTGCGGGCTGCTCCAGAGGCGCTTTTTGCGTCGGAAGAGTCGCGAAGTTGACTAACATCAGACCATGTTAGCTATCCATAGCCTTGATGAGCTAGGGAGCAGGCTGCGCGAGAAGCTGCCGGCCCTTTCGCAGTTCTATTTGGTGAACACGCGACTGGTGCTGCAGACGGGGGTCAATCTGCGCAGCATCAAGCCGATGCAGAACCACGATCAGAAACTCATCGATCGGGTCTTGGACGCGCTCGCCCAGATGGGGGTTGAGCTGCCGCGGGGGCAGTCATGAACTCACAGCAAACTTCTCCGCGCAGTGCGTTTTCGTCGCAGACCGACTCGGCGCAGGCCGCGGCCGAGATCGTGCAAGGGCTCACCGCAGGGGGTACCGCGCAGCCGCGCTGCGTCGTCTTTTTCGCCGGGCTGGCCCAGGATGGGGCGGCGATCGGAGGTGCGCTGCAGGCGCAGTTTCCATCGGCGCAGGTCATCGGCTGTTCGGCAAACGGCGAGTTCAGCGACGGCCACTATGGCAAAGGGGGCGTGGCGGCGCTCGCGCTGTACGAAGACAGCGTGGGGCAGGTCGCGACGGTGTTAGCGCCGCTGTCCGCGGGAGTGCGGGCGGGGATCGCCGATGCGGCGCAGCGGCTGGGGGAAAAGCTGGGTCGCCCGCTGCGGTCGCTAGATGCGCAGCACTTTATTGGCATCGGGCTTTTGGAAGGGGCCACCGGTCGGGAAGAGGCGATCAACGAAGCGCTAGGCAATGCCGCCCCGCTGCTGCCGTTCGTCGGTGGATCGGCGGGTGACAACATCACGTTTTCAGGCACCTGGGTCTTTGCCGAAGGCCGCGTCGAACGCGATGCCTGTGCGCTTTTGG
The DNA here is from genome assembly GCA_937952145.1 of uncultured Myxococcales bacterium. GTDB lineage: Bacteria > Myxococcota_A > Polyangia > Palsa-1104 > JAEUJZ01 > JAEUJZ01. Next base: position 46,274 of record CALFYE010000304.1, on the reverse strand, counting down.
TGCTGGAGTGCCGCCGGCCGTTCACGGTGCTCAAGACCTGCAACTTTGTGGCGACGCCGGTCGAAGTCACGATCACGCGAGCCGATCCAGCCCGTCGCCTGATCATCGAACTGGATGGACAGCCAGCTGTGCAGCGCTATGCCGAGCTGATTGGGGCCAAGCCAGAAGAGCTGGCCTTTGCGCACTTTCTGGCCAACCCGCTGGGCCTGATGATCGACGATGAGCCCTGGCTGCGTAGCGCGGTTCGGCCCGAGGGCAGCGCGCTGTTCTTTGCCTGCGCAGTTCTGGAAGGCATGACGCTGAACCTGATGCGTGCGACGGACATCGTCGAGAACGCGGGGCAGGCGCTGGCCCAGGCAGCCGTCAAGCTGGGGGGACCGCCCCGCGCGGCGCTGCTGTTCAACTGCGCCTACCGCATGCTGGAAGTGCAGATTCGCGGCGTCGAGCCGGCGTATCACGCGGCGCTTTCAGGCGTGGTCCACGCGGGTCTGCACAGCAATGGCGAGAGCTATCTGGGCCACATCAACCAGACGCTGACGGGCTTGATTCTTGGGTAGGGATGGACAAGAGGGCGCGCAGCCGGATGGTGGAGCGACGCTGGCCGACCTGGTGATCGCCGCGGTGGATGCGCTGGTTCAGGGACACAGCGTGGTGTCATCCGAGCTCTTGGCGGAGCACGCGGGCGATGCGCAGAACACTCGCGTGCTGCACAGCTTGCTGCGGCTGTCCGACGAGCTGTCCGCCCGCGAGCGCGCCTACGACGAGGCCATCGGTGAGCTGCAGACGACTCTGACTGATCTGCAGTCGCAGCATGAGGAGCTACTGCGCACACGCGAGCTAGCGCAGCAGCTATCGACGCCCGTTATCCGCTTGGCGCCGGGTGTGCTGATGATGCCGCTGGTCGGCCAGCTGGATCGCGATCGCGCGAATCTGGTGCTGGAGCGACTGCTAGAGGCCACAAAGGCGGAGCGCGCACGCCACGTCATCCTGGACATCACCGGCATCGAACACGTCGACGCCGGGGCGCTGGGTTATTTCGAACGGGTTGCCCGAGCACTGCGACTGATCGGGGCGGTGACGATCTTGGCAGGGGTGCGGCCGCAGGTCGCACGCAACTTGGCGCTGCAAGAGGGCGGCGAGCAGCCGCTGCGCGCGGTGTCGCATGTGCAGGAGGCTATCGCACTGTCGATGGCGTCGAAGGTGCGGGCGCCGTCGGGGCTAGCGCTGCCGCTGGGGATCGGCTCAGGGTCCGGTCGCAGGTAGCGGCCCGCCCCTACTTCGCGACGAACAGCGGTCGCAGGTTCTGCAAGTCGGACAGGCTGGCGAGAAGCACCAGCACCAGGCCTGGCTCTAGGATCAGGTCAGCCGTGGGGTTGTAGATGAAGGTCTTCTCGCCGGGCCGCTTGGCGGCGACGACCAGCGCCTTGCCTTTGGCGCGCAGGTTGGCCTGGGCCAGCGTCTTTTCGGCGACATCCGAGCCGGGCTCGACCTCGATCTCTTCAAAGCGGTGATGGGCGTTGCGGTCGCGCATCATGCTGTCAAGGAAGGTGACGACGTTGGGTCGCACCAGCTCAGAAACCAAGCGCAGACCACCGACGGCGGTGGGGTTTACGGTGTTGTTGGCACCAGCGATGATCATCTTGCGACGGCTGGTCTCGTCGAGGACCTTGCTGATGATGCGCAGGTGGCGATTCATCGAGCGCGCGGTCAGCGTGACAAAGACGTTGTCTTTGTCTTCGGTCAGGCAGGCAATCAGGCCTGAGGCCCCCTCGATACCGGCGCTCTTGAGCACCTCATCCGACTCAGCCGAGCCGACGACGTAGGGAAACTCGCCAATCTCGTCACAGAGGTGGCGCAGCTTGATCTCGTCTTTGTCGATGCCGACGACTGAGCGGCCGGTCCACATCAGCTCACTTAGACAGTGGGTGCCAGTGGTGCCGACGCCGCAGACGATGATGTGGTCTTTCAGCCCGGCGATGAGCTTTTCCATGCGACGTCTCCGAAAGCGCTCGGTAAACAGGCCCTCGACGATGAGGGCGGTGAAGTTCGAGATGACGAAGGCGGGAACGGCGATGCCAATCATCGCCAAGAGCATCGTGAAGGCCTCGGCGGCGTAGAGGTTCTTAAGCTCTAGCCAGTCGCCGTAGCCGATGGTGGTCAGCGTGATCACCACCATGAACAGGCAGTTCATCAGCGTCCAGTCGGGGCGGTGGTAGTACTTGCCCATCGACCAGTAAATCAGCGTGGCCAAGAGCGTAAGCACACCGAGCAACATCCCGCCCCACTTCAAGAACCGGAACGGGTCAAAGCGACGGTCCAGGGGACCGGCCGAGACCAGGATCGGTTGCGAGGTCGAGGAGTCGCTCACCGCCCGCGATTATATCGTGGGACTTCGGCACACTTCTTGAAATGAATCCGCGCAGGTTGGGTCGCGAATCGAGACGCTAGCTGCTCACGCGCAGCCCGTCACCGCGCCGCTTCCGCCCCGACGAACCACAGACCCTATCCCGCACGCGGAGGATTCCTATGCTCATCGAAGTTGTCGGCGACATCCTGCTCTCCAAAGCTCAAGCCGTTGCGCACGGCGTGGCGCCCAATGACCACATGGATCGCGGCCTTGCCCTGGCGCTGCGCGAGCGCTGGCCCGCGATGGCGAAAGACTTTCGTCACTACTGTCACGTGCAGCATGCGCAGTCGGGCAGCGCCTGGACCTGGAAGAGCAGCGACGGCCTGTTCATCATCAGCTTGCTGACCCAGGAAGCCGCCGCGACCGACAACGCCCACCCCGGCCGCGCCAAGTCCGAGCACGTCAATCATGCGCTGCGTCAGCTTGCCCATATCGTCGCCAAAGAAGGCATCCAGAGCCTAGCTCTGCCGCGGCTGGCGACGGGACTTGGGGGCATGGACTGGGCCAAGGTGCAGCCGCTGGTCCAGCAGCACCTCGGGGATCTCAACATCCCGGTGTTCCTGTACACGACCTATCATCCGGGTCAGCTGGCCGACGAGGCCCGCGCCGCCGGCAGCCTCGCCAAGTTCCTGCGCTCGTAGCCATCCGCGCAAACCGCGCGTTGGGCTTGCGTTTACCGCATAATCTGCGCGCGTTCCTCAGACCGGCCCAACGCACAGAAGGAGTCACAGCATGAGCAACGCAAAATTTCACATCCTGGTCGGCACCGACTTCAGCGAAAGCTCGACCGTGGCGATTCAGCACGCCGCGCGGATGGCGCAGGCGATGGGCGCTCGGCTCCACTTGGCGCACATCGCCAAGGGCGAAGGCTTTGTCGCCGACACCAACCTGGGCATGAACATCCCCGGCGACTTCCCCGAAGCCAAAGAAGCGCGGGCCAGCCTGCAGCGTCTCCTCCTGCAGCTTGGCGCTGGCATCGATAGCGAGATCCACGTGCGGCTGGGTAGCTCGCCAATGGTCGGCATGCTGTCGCTGATCAAGGACATCAAGCCCGACTTCGTCGTGGTCGGTAGCCACGGCAAGGGCCTGCTGCAGCGGGCGTTCCTGGGCTCGGTCTCGAATCAGCTTGCTGGCCGCAGCCCGGTGCCGGTCATGATCATTCCGGCGCCCGGCCGCGAAGAGGCGCTCAACCAGCCCGAGCCGCCCAAGGAGCCGGAGCTTCCCTCAGTCGGCCGCGCGGTGGTCAACACTGACGGCGGAAGCTCGGCCTTTGGCATCGGCAGCGTCGGCGGTGGCGACATTAACTATCGCTAAGCATTCGCCCCTCACGTTCCCCGCTCCACGCTCCACGACAAAAGGAATGGCCGATGAGTGAAGTAGAGAGTCCGTTCCAGCAGCGCGTCGCCGACTTCATGGGCAGCCCGGTCGCGACGATCCACCCCGACGCGTCCCTGCAGGATGCCGAGCAGCGCCTGGAGCAGGCACCGTTTTCGTGCCTGGGGGTGACCGACCTCGATGGCCACCTGTGCGGCGTCGTCTCGCGCAGCGATGTCCTGCGCATTGGTCGCTTGCGGGCGACGATGGCCGACGACTCGCACCTGCTTCGGCTGCCGCATCACACGGTGCGCGCGCACATGACCCGCGACGTCATCACCGCCGATCCCGGCATGAGCCTGCAGGCCGTGGCGACGGTGATGGTGCAGCGCCACATCCACCGCGTGTTCATCGTCGAAAACAACCGACCGGTGGGCGTGCTGTCGACTCGCGATCTGATGCGGGCCATCGCGGCGGCGCGGGTTGCCGATCCCATCAAGCGCTGGATGTCGAGCCCGGTCATGACCGTGTCCGCCACCAGCACAATCGGCGAGGCCACCGACCTGCTGCAGGAAGCGCGAGTACGTGGCTTGGTGGTGGAAGATCAGGAGTGGCCGGTGGGGCTGTTCACCCAGACCGAGGTCCTCCTGGCCGCCTCGCGCGAGGCGAACACTCCCGTCGAAGAAGTGATGAGCTGTGCCCTGCTCTGCCTGCCGCAGAACATGCCGCTGTTCCGCGCCACCGCCCTGGCCCTAGAGACCCGGGCCCGCCGCATCCTGTGCACCGCGGCCCGCGAAATTCACGGCATCCTCTCTGGCATCGATATGGCCCGCGTCGTCGCCGCCACCGCTGGCCCTTAGTCGGTGTGGTTTTCCGTCTGCGCCTGACGATTTCTTGCGTGCCACGCAACAGGGGGTGTATCGCTCGAAGGCATGGATCTTCTGGCGCAGATGGAGACCTTCGTAAAAGTCGTCGAGTCGGGACGGCTGTCGCTGGCGGCCAAGGCACTGCGGCTGTCTCTGCCAGCGGTGAGCCGACAGATCTCAGCGTTGGAGGAGTCGGTGGGCGGGACGCTGCTTTTGCGCACCACCCGCAACCTGACTGTGACCGAGGACGGCCAGCGCTACTACGAGCACTGCCGACGCGTGCTGCGTGAGGTCGACGTGGCGCAGAACAGCGTGCGCGCCGACCACGGCATCGCCGGTTCGCTGACCGTCAGCACAGCGGTAACCTTTGGGCTTTTGCGGGTCAGTCCGCACTTGCCGTCTTTGCTGAGCGCGCATCCCCACCTGCGGGTCGATCTGCGGCTAGAGGATCGGGTGGCCGATCTGGTGGCCGAAGGCGTCGATATCGCCATCCGCGGCGGCTCGCCCATCCCGGATACCGCGACGATCATTGCCCGCCCACTGCTTAGCTATCAGCGAGTGGTCGTTGGTAGCCCCAGCTATCTGCGACACCGCGGCACGCCGAAGATCCCGGCTGATCTGTCGCGGCACGAGGCGCTGGTGCACCTGGGCGGCACGGCCATCGCCGATCGCTGGCACTTCACCAAGGACGGCGTGCAGACCGCTGTCGAGCTACACGGCCCGCTGCGCACCAACGCGGTGTCGGCGCTGCGCGATAGCGCGGTGGCTGGCCTGGGCCTGGCCTTGCTGCCCGATTGGCTGGTCGCCCCCGACGTCGCGGCCGGCCGACTAAAGATCGTGCTGAGCAGTTATCACACCGCGCCCACGGTGGTCAGCGCCGTCTACCGCACCGAGCTACGCGGGGTCAGGCGCGTCAAAGCCTTTGTCGATCACCTGGTCGAAGCCTACGCCCGCGAAGCCACCGCCAGGCGATAAGCGTGGGTCGGGGTCGCCCGCGTAGGATGCTCGCAGCGAGTCGGGGATTGTTGCGTGGCACGCAATAGATCCTTTTGCAGCCAGCAAACCGGCCCCCGCTGCGACCGCCCCCGCGCAGTCCTTCAGCGACGGAGCAGAGCCGCATGCCAAGGCACCTCGATGGCCGCGGCAGCGCCCGCGGAGGGGCAGTAACGAACCGCGGGGGGGCGGCAATTTACTCCCGTGGCAGATGGGGTACCTCGACCCGCGAGACCTCGTCACGCGCGACTACAAACCATCAGGAAGGAGCTGGCCATTATGAACAGTGCATCCTCCGGGCAATCCATTGAGTCTGCTTGTCTCAACGAAGACGACCCCACCCCCAGCGCGCCAACACGGCGGAGAGGCCGCGCGGCTCGTCAGCGCATCAGCGGCCTGCTCGGACCTTGGTCCTTGTTATCGCTGGGTGCGCTCGCAGCATGCGGTGGCGGCAGCCCGATGCCCGACGTCATGGTCGATCCGGCAAGCCCAACCTCGGTGCGCGACTTCATCGGGCAGCAGGTCGGCGGCATCGCCAAGCTGACCGTCCCCCCCAACGACGACGCTATCCCGGTGCCCCCCGACGATCCCAGCCGCCCCGGTCGCTACAAGACGACGGCCGCCAAAAAATTCCTCGGCAAGCTGCTGTTCCACGATCCGGTGCGGACGGCGCGCGTCAACATCAACGCCAAGGTGCCCCTCGACCTACCCACCGGGATGGCGTTTGGCGGGACCGTGCTGGCGTCGGATCCGCAGGTGTCGGCGATCACCGCGGCGACCAAGCAGACCGGCTCCTGCGGCTCTTGTCATATCGGCGAGGCGGCGGGCAAGGCCGGCCAGGTGCTCAACTTCAACACCGGCGGCGAAGGTCGCGGCTACACCGACGAAAATGGGAAGTTTTTTCCCCGCCGTCGAGCCATGGCCAGCCTGACCAAGCTGCGCAGCCAGCCGCTCTTCCCGGGCGACGCGCTGGTCGATGCGCTGCCGACCCTCACCGACATCTATTCGGTCAATGGCCAGCAGGTCATCACCACGCCGGCGCTCTTCTATCACAATAACCCCCCGCCGGCCGGCACCACCGTGTCGCTCATGCGAACCGGCCGGCTCGACGAGCTAGACAGCGTTGGACGCCAGTCACCGGGGCTGGTCGGCTTCGCCTTCAACAACCGCCTGCTGTTCGGTGGCCTGGGGGGCGAGCCGCACTCGACAAGCGGCGGCCTGAACCCGCTAAACGATCCGGCGGGCGAGAACATGACCCTGCTCTTGCTGGATGCCCACCGCATGCTCGACTTCCAGTCGGCCGAGCTCCTGAAGATCCCGGCCTTTGTGAAGCTGTTCAAGGACGCGTTCCCGGAAGAGTCAGCGAAGGCCACGGCGATGTCCGACATGACGATTCTGGTGAACGACCAGACCGAGCTTCGCGCGCAAGCGACCTTCCTGCGCACCCTGGTCACGCGCGATACGCCCTTCGATCGCTTCCTTTCCGGCAATGACAGCGCGCTGTCGGCAAGTCAGCTCCGCGGGGCCCGACTATTCTTTACCAAGGCGCAAGACGGCGGGGCGGGCTGCTTTGGCTGCCACAGTGGACCGATGTTCAACAAGCAGCCGAACGATCCCGACGTCGCCGGCATCGGCCAGTTTGTCGAGGAGAACTTCGCCAACGTCGGCATCGGCGATCACCCAGTGCAGGCGCTCAACGCTGCGGCGCGCAACCACGCCACCGCCTATCACGCCGAGGACACCGGCCGCGCCGAGATCACCGGCAAGGCCAGCGACAACTTCAAGTTCCGCAGCCTGACGCTGCGCCAGCTCAAGGACGCGCGGACCTTCTTCCACAACGGCTCGTTTGGCCGCGTGCGCGATGTCGTCAGCTACTTCAATGCGGGCATCCCACAGGACGTCACCGCCGGCGCATCGCCGACGCTGGATCCACGCTTTGCCCAACCGCGCGGCACTGGCAGTCAGCCAGGTCTGGGACTTAGCGAGTCGCAGGTCGACGATCTCACCGACTTCGTAGAAAACGGCCTGTACGATCCGGCGTTCTTGTTTGCTCTGCAGCCGAGCGCTGAAGACCTGAACTACTCGAAAAATCGGCCCGATCTGGCGGCCCTAGGGGCCAAGGACGGCATGATGCTCAGCGGGCTGGCTATCGACGATAACGACGGGCTTTCGCGGCGGGACCAGGGGCTGGAGTTCCTCGATGTCACGAGTCAGGCCAGCATGACGCTGACCTCGTCGAGCGGCAGCCAGGATACGTGGCTCATCACCAACACCAGCAGCTCGGTCATTGACACGCACCTCTTGGTCATCGTGAACGGCCTTCCGGCCAGCGTGACCGTCGATGCCAAGGACAAGACCAGCACCGGCAAGCCGTACTACCGCAAGTTCCTGCCCGAAGGTGTGCTGATGCCCGGCCAGTCGATCTCGACGACGGTGGTGAGGACCGGCGGATCGAGCAGCTCGTACACCTTCCAGCTGATGTCAGGACAGGGCAAGCCGTAAGTCGCCCTCTCGACCCGTTGCCTCCGCCCCCACTCGCTCGCCTCAGCCGCTCCCCGCAAAGTTCGCCTACTTTTTAGCCCCTTAGCCCGGCGGGGCGATGCAGGCCCCTAGCTCGAAGACCAGGAACTCCAGAACGTTTTCCTGAGCCAGCATCGCACCGCCTGGGCAGTAACCCGGGAAGGTGGTGCCCGACGTCGAGTGCTCGCGCGTGTGATAGGTGCTGTAAAGCACGCGCCCGCAGGCCGCCGGCCCGGCCGGATAGTCGAAGGTCACCGTGACCGGGCGCCGCTGCCCCGACAGCTCCGCCGACAGCCACACCGTCGAGGGATGCTTGGTCAGATCCTGCGCCATCTGCCGAATCAGGACGTAGCTCGCGATGCTGTCGATGATGCGCACCTTGCCGCCCAAGACCGGCGTCGGCAGATAGGTCAGCCAGGTCGATAGCGCCCGCCCGCCCGAGTGACTCATCTCGACGTCGGCGAAGAAGTTGGTCATGTTGCCGACGCGTCCCGGGAGGGTGGCGGTATGGAAGCCGTGCGGCGAGGTATCGGTGCACGGCTTGTCGTCGTTAAAGCAGATAAACGGCGCGAACTCGGGAAGCTGCTGGATGAAGTTATATGACCAGTCGGTCACATACATCCGGCCGCCGGCCTTGACGTACTCGGCGAGGTTCTTTTTCACCAGCGGATCGGACAGCAGCCCGCGCGCATAGCCCTCGTTCGAGCAGTTCAAAAACAGGATGTGGTAGTCGAGCAGGCGGTTGAGGTTGCGCAACAAGTCGCCGATGTTGACGCCGCCCGGGGCGACGGCGGTGCCGCTCTGATCATTGTCGTAGATGTGCACGCTGCCGGCGGAAGACGGCGCGCCGAACTCGCTCTCGGATACGCCGATGCGACGCAGCACGCACTCGATGGCGTCCCACTGCCCGGTGGCCAGCGCCATCTTTGGCAGGTTGCCTTCAAAGCGATCTTTGGGCAGCCGACCCTGCGCCGCGGTCAGGCCCTGCGTCTCGCAGCGTCCGACGTTTAGGTAGACCACTTTTCGCCAGCGCCCCTTTTGAATCACGATCGGCGTCGCGGTCGTCACCGGTACCCGTCGCAGCGAAAACGAGCCATCGACATCCGTCGACACCGCGGTAATCGGCGTGCCGCCCATCGGCGTGTTGCAGGTCTCGCAGGCCACCTTGGGCGGAAACTCTTCCGGATTGCCGCCCGAGGGCACGTAGACCAGCGCCTCGCGAATCGGATCAACGCCGTTGGGGGCTGTCACCTTGCCGACCACCGTCGTGTCCTGCCCCAAAGGACAGTTGGCGACAAAGCAGCCCAGCCCCACGCAGCCCGGTCCATCGGTCGGTGCCATCTGCATATCGACGATGGGCGGCTGGGGCCCCTCGTCATCCGACAGCCGCTCGCGCTGCACCGAGCAGGCGATAGCAAACCCCGCCCCCAGCCCGACGAAAAGCAGCAGCGCCATCCCCATACGACCAGCGAACAGCCGACGGAGTCTTGCAAGCAGATCGATGCGCGTCATGCGGCCGTCATACCGCAATCGCGGCGCGAAGTCCTAACCGCTAGACGGCTGACCGGGGGCGATCGCTGCGGAAACGCTGGACCGGCCCGCGCCAGCGCTCGTCATCAATCAGGCGCTCCTCGAACTCGCCCGCGGTGTAGCGGCCGATGATGCGACGCCAGAATGCCGTGGCGGCCGGATGCTCGACGCGCTGGCGCACTTCCCAGGGACCGCGAAACGCCGCGAACAGCCCGGTGGCCACCTGTTGCCCGACCCCGCAGCGACGGTAGCGACGCATCACGAAGAGCTCTGCCATATCGAAGACGCCGGCCGCGCCCGTCAGATAGCTGTGCGTCTGCACCAGCGCGAACCCGGCCAGCTTGTCGCCGACCCGAATGACAAAGGCGTGACTGCCTGGGTCGGAAAGCTTCGCGCTCACCGACGGTAGGTGGAAGCGGCCGTCGTCCGCCACATCCAGCGGAAGCTGCTCGCTGAAGTCGTACGCATATAGCTGAAGTAGCGCCAGCAAGCGCGGATGATCCTCAGGACCGGCGGGCGTGCATCGGGCAGTCATCGACGACAACGTACCACGGAAGCCCTGACGCTTTCTCGACGGTTGGGCCGCGAGCGGGCCAGCGCAGGCGCGCGGCGAGGGAGGGCTTGATGGAGAGGCTTAGGGCAGGTCGAAAAGCAGGATCTCGGCGTCGTTTACGCCCTCGATCTGCACGCGATCTTCTTGCGACAGAGCGACGCCGTCACCGGTCTGGGCCTCGGTGCCGTTTACGCGGACGCTGCCGCGGACGACCTGCACCCAGGCGTGGCGACCGGGGGCCAGGGTGTGCTCGGCGCGCTCGAAGGCGGCGAACCGACCGGCGTAAAGGTGGGCGTCGCTGTGGATGGTCAGGCTGCCCTCGCGCGGCTGCGGCGAGGCGACCAGGCGCAGGCGGCCCTGCTTTTCCGCGTCGGAAAACGTCTTCTGTTCGTAGCTCGGCGCGAGCCCTAGCTGGCTGGGCTGCAGCCAGATCTGCAGGAAGTGCACGGACTCGCTCTTCGACGCGTTGAACTCGCTGTGAGTGACGCCGGTGCCGGCGCTCATGCGCTGAACATCGCCAGGGTGAATTACCGAGCCGGTACCCAGCGAGTCGCGGTGTTGCAAGCCACCGTCGAGCACGTACGACACGATCTCCATGTCGCGGTGCGGATGGGTGCCGAAGCCCTGGCCGGGCTGGACGCGATCCTCGTTGATGACCCGCAGGTTGCGAAAGCCCATATAGGCCGGGTCGTAGTACGAGGCGAACGAGAAGCTGTGGTGCGAGTCGAGCCAGCCGTGGTTGGCGTGGCCGCGCTGGTTGGCATGACGAACGATCAACATGGCGTCTCTCCTGAGTCGTCGGGCTGAGTCGTCGGGCCCGGGCGCCCACCGCGGGGGCGACGACGCTGCGTTAGATGAATCCAGCATGCGTCTCCTGATCCATAAAGAGAATCGGCAATCGTCTGATACGAAGCATCAGTTTTGGTGATGGATGTAGGGGCTCCGCGGGGTGGGGCGGGCGGCGATTTCCGGTGGACGGCCCCCGGGTTGACGTCCGCGCAACCCGACTTTTGGCGTACTCTGAATCTCCACCGGACTGACTCGTCTCATGCACTAGGACCCAGGAAAGGAACACTGCAATGAAAGCCCAGACGCTCGCGCTTGCTCTCTGCCTCTTCCCCGCACTGGCGGCGGCCCAGCCGCGCCCGCAGCTACGTCAGGATCGCCGTGAGATCCGCCAGGATCAGCGCGAGGTCCGGCAGGATCAGCGTCAGCTACAGGACGACCGCCGCGACGCGCGCCGGTTCGGAAACCTGCTGGCCGCGTTTGACCAAGCGCGCGCCGGTGGCCCGGCCGCCCTGGCCCCTATCGACCAGCGCGTCATCGCCGCGCTGAACGCCGAGATCGCCGAGTCGAACCGCGAGGCGGGTCAGAAGCAAGCGGAAGCCGGTCGCAGCCAGGCGGAAGTGGGACGGAGCCGGCGCGAGGTGGGGGGAGATGTGGCCCGTGGGCAGCCGGTGCGCGCTGCCGATGATCGCCGCGACCTGCGCGACGATCGCCGCGACGCTGCCGACGATCGCCGCGATGCTCGCCGCGAGGTCATGGACAACGCCCGCCTGCGCGCCCTGCACGGCGAGTATTCGTCGCTGATGAACCGCCCCGACCCGGCATCGGTGGAGCGTCGCCGCAACATCCTCGTCGAGCTGAACCGCATGGCGGCCGCCGAGATCCGTGATGACAAGCGCGAGATCCGCGAAGACAAGCGCGAGACCCGCGAAGACAAGCGCGAGCTACGCGAAGACCGCCGTCAGCTCCGCTAGAGCCGCTCACAAACGGCGAGCGCCGCCGCATCGCTCACCTGCCGGAAGCCAAATCCCGACCACTCATAAATCGCAAAGAAGCGCCGCCCGCGGTCGATCTGCGGCTGGCGATGCACAAACGAGTCACCGCGGTGCAGCGCGCATAGGCGCTCGCGTCCGTCGGGGGCGGTGAACAGGCGGGCGTACAAAAGCGGCCACGACAGCGCCGTGCCGCGCCAGATATCCACCACCTGCTCGCCACGCACAGAAAAGACGTAGGGCCGCAGCGCTGTCTCGTCATCAAACGTCGAGTGGAGTCGCCGCAGCGCGAAATAGTGCTGCGCCCCCAGCGAACGGAACGGCTGCACAAAGCGCAGGGTCGCGGCGCGGGGGTGCCGCTGCCAAGCCGTATCGGCGAGCAGGCTGGCGCTGGCGGTGGATGCGGCGCTCCGCGGGACGGAGTCGGCACCTCCGCCAAGGAGACAGCGCCCCGCAGGATCCTCGCCGCTCGGCACCGGCAAAAGCGCCGACAGCGGCTCGCCATCTCGCGCCTGGCGACGCTGGGTCACAAACGTCTGACACGCGAGCTGCCGGCCCATTTGCGGACAGCAGCGCAAGAGCCGTCCCTTCTGCGTCGCGGGCATCGGCTGGTCGAACAGGAAGTTACCCAGGCTGTAGTACATGGCCGAGCCCCCGCCGCACCGCACATCGCCAGGGACGTGGGGATGGGCCCCGACGATTAGGCGCGCGCCCCAGGCAAAAAACAGCTCACTGAGCTTGGTCTCAAGTGGCCCGGCATGCGGGTCATACTCGCGCCCCCAGTGCGGCAGGACCACGACCCACGGAGTGTGGGCCCGCGCAAGTCCCAGCCGCAGGCGCAGCCGCAAGAGCGTGGCATCGACTTCGTCGGCCGAGCGATTGATCAGGTTTACGGCCACCAAAGCCCAGGTGTTCGTGCCGCGTCGAAGCAGGGTCACCGGAGCGTCTTCTTCGTCGGTGAGAGCGCTGATTTTGAGATCCCGCAGCTGGGCCGCAAGCTGGCGGCGCGGCGCCGTGCCGTAGTCTGCGCTGTGATTGTTTTCCAGCGACAACGCGAAAAAAGGGGTGCGCGAAAGGTGCGGTAGCTGCCGCGGCAGGATGGGCAGGCAGATGCCCAGCGGGTTCTGACACGGAGTCGCTGGCTCGGGCTGCAGCGCGCCTTCCAGGTTGCCGACCAGGGCTGGTACCACAGGCCCCTTCGGCCCCGCCAGAGACGACGAACCAACCCCAGCTAGGCCATCCCACAGCGCCGCCCACAGCGCAGGCCGATCGGCCAGGGTGGCGATTCGTCGCGACAGCGAGACGTCGCCGACGAAGCTCAGGCAGTCATCGGTCGCAGCGGTGGTCGCCTGGCCACCCTGCGCAGCTGCGCCGATCGGGGCTAGCAACAGCGTGGCGAGTACGAGGGCTTGCCCGCGAGCGCGCAAGATCGACATGGCGGAAAGCTAGCGCGATCCGGCTGCGGCTTTGTGCGGTGTGGTGGCGCCACTCGGCTGCGCCTGCGGAGTCCAGGGCAGCGGTGGGTCGCTGCGTTTTCGCCAGGCCTCGTCGTCGATCGGGCGATCCGCAACGAGCTCGTGATAGGAGTACACGCCGCCGCTCGCCGGGACCAGGAGCCCGCGGTCGCCAAACAGTCCGACAACCTGCAGCGGACTGCCCACCGCCATGTGGAAGACCTGCCGGCCGGCCGAGGCGATATCGACGATCTTGCTCGACGGCTCGGGCTTCGCCAGCCCGGCTTCTTGGGCCTGACTCAGCATGGTCTTGAACTTCACATACGGGTGCTCGATCTGCCCCGAGAAGAACTGAATCGTGTGGTACTCAGCGTCGGACAGTGGCACTCCGCGCAGCTGACGCGCGGCCATATCGGAAAAGTCATGCGCTCGCGTCGCACTCTCGCTAAGCAGGCGCACTAGATCGGGCTGGTCGGGCAGCAGCCGACCTGAATGAGTCGCCAGCATGCCGAGGGTCCGCGAGAGCTGCTCCCAGCTCTCGGGCAGGGGATCGACAACGCCGCGCAGCGGCTCGCTCGATAGCATCTCGAACGCTGGCCCGCCACCGCCGCACTCGGCCGAGATCTTCTCGGACAGGAGCACGGTGGTGTGACGGTAGTTGGTCCAGCTAGCGAGCGCGGTCTGCAGCAAGCGCCGTCGCCACAGCGAGGGCTCGATGCCTTCCGGTACGGTGCGGTCGGTCGACAAGAGCTGCACTAGGCGCAGCCAGGACTCGGGCACGCGGTCAGCGGTCAGCGGTCGCGAGAACCGTCGCCGCAGCCGCTCGTGCGCATCGCGCAGCCCGGGGGTGTTCGAATACTCCGCGCTCAAGATGCCTTGCGCTTCGTCGCTGCCCAGCCCCACGAGCAGATCCAGGCCGCTCGGCAGAGCTCGCCCTGGCACCTGGCAGTCGGCGGGCAGGCCGGTGTGCGCGGTGACGCCATGCCAGATCTCATTATCGATTCCGAACGACAGCGGCAGCAGCCGGGGATGGCCGCGCACGGCGGCGGGCACGCACTCGGGCCGAACGTAGGCCGGCAGCGCCCGCTCAGGGTCAAAGAGCAGCGGCAGACGGGTGTCAAAGAGCAGCGAGCTCTGCGTCTCGGCCCAGGCCCGCCAGCTCTGCCGCAGGGCGGCATCTCCGTCGAGAAGTCGCTGTTCTTCGAGGGTCAGGCGCAGCTCCGACAAGTACTGCACGGCGCGGAAGTAGTGCTGAAGAAGCGGCGTCGCGTTGTACGGGCCACGCGGATGAAACTGCGCGAAATCGACCGGCGAAACGCCTGGGACGGTATGCAGACTGGACTCGGCTGGGACCTCGGCCAGGATGCGCTTTCCCTCGGGGTGCTCGTAGTCGCCCTTGAGCACCCGGGCAGTGACCGCCGTGATCTGCGCCACGCGCGACAGCCCCCCCTGACCATGGCCGACCCGCTCTAGCTCGCGCAGGAAGCGACGCAGCCGCGGGATCGACACCAGCTGCTCGGTGATCATGAACGTGGCTTGGAAACCGGCCGCAAGTACCTCTAAAAAGCCATCGATGCTGGCGAAGATCGGCACGTTGGGCTGCTCGCCGCAGTCGGTGTATTCCAGGTTCTCGTAGACGTTGTGAAGCTGTTCGGTCTGGGTCCCGGCGATGAACAGGCCGCGCTCGCGCACGCGGGCTAGGATCTCGGGTTTGGAGTCGGGGTTGACGCCGCTGCCGATGTTGTGCAGGAAGCGGACGTAGGCCATGCGCTCGTGGATGGCACCGACGCGCAGCGCCTGATGCTCGCCGCGCTCGACCACCCCGACCAGGCTGCGTCCGGTAGGGGCCGAAACGGGCAGGAGCGCAAACCGTTCCTCGCGTTCCAGGCTCGCGCTGGCTTCGATCTGCGTCGGCGATTCGACCAGCTCAGCCCCGCTACTGCCCCGCTTGAAGCGCAGCAGGAACGAGCCGTTGGGCGTATCGCGCAGCTCCGCTCCGGGCGGCACGCTTAGCTTGGTGCTTTTGTCCGCCCAGTTCATCTGCACATAGTCGCGGCTGTGCCAGGCGCCGGTGTGGTCGACGAACAGCAGGCGCCCAGTGACGGGATTGATGCTCATCGGCCGCGCCGAGCGCATGGCCAGTACTTTCAGATGGATTTCGTTGTACTCGCCGTCGCTTTGGCGCTTCGCTGGGTCGCTCAGCTCGCTGGCGACGCCCCGCGGCGAGGTGACTTCGTAGGGGAAGCGGCCGTCGGCGGTGCAAGTCAGGATCTGCCAGTCGGCCTTCCCGACTTGGCGGGCAAAGAACACCCGCTCCATGTCGTCGTAGCGCGCGCCCGAGGGGACGAGGTTCGCGAGCCGGTTCTTGCTGCGATACACCACCCGCCTCTGGCTCAGCGCGGCAGTCGTTCGCGTCGCTGTAGCGGGGCTCAAGAGCTCTAGACGCCACTCGCTGGCCGCTTGCAGGACGACGAAGAGACCGCTGCCGAAGCGACTCCAGGCCGCCTCCATCGCCTTGCCGGCTTCCGCCTTGGGCTCGGCGGTCGCCGTCGTGCCCGCCGCACTCGTGCCCCGCAGCACGGCCGGTAGATCGTTCTCGAAGCGCCACAGGTGCAGGGAGTGCTCGCCTTTTAGCTCCAGCACCAGGGCGACCTGTTCTCCCCGCGGGTCGAGGTCCAGCGACACCACGCGCCCGCCCGGCGGAAGCTGCACCTCAGTTCCTGGCCGCGGCGTGCGCAGCGGCCACAGCGGCCACTGGGCCACTTCTTGTGGAACTGCTTCCTTATCTACTTTAGTAGGCGCTTCACTTTGTCCGACCGTGCCTTGGTTCAGCCGACCGGCGCCGCCATCAGCGGTCGCGTTCGCTTGCGCGGGCTTTGCACCCGGCGCTGCCACGTCGCCCTCATGGCCTGTCTTCGCCGCAGCGGCCAAGCCTGGCGCCCCCGAATCCCCCGCGTCTGGGCCGCTTGGGGAAACCGCTTCGACGCGGGTGGGAGCGGGCGCTCGCAACAGACGCTGCGGGATGCCGCGCTCAAATAAGAAGATAACGAAGAACGTAAAGCCGAGGCCCAGGATCAGTCCCGAGAGAACGCCCCGGTCTATCTGCCGAGTCATACGCGCGCTTATCATCGCGCGACCGACAGCGCCTGGGAAGCACTGTGATGGCTGCCGGCGGCAAGTCGGCGATTTGTGGCAGCAAGTTTCGCCCGAGTCCGACCGCGCTCTTTGCGTCGCTGCATCAAGCGGGCTCAGCGACGGAGATTCCAGCCCTCCCTTCCCACGCGAGGCTGCGTCGAGAAAAAAAGTCTCAGCAAAAAATTGACCGATCGGATCCCCGTCGGACAATGGGCCTCATCGACGGAGGAGTGGAATGGCTCTGCTGGAACTCGACGAAAATCACAACCACGCAAAAATCAAAGTGATTGGCGTGGGCGGAGGTGGCGGGAACGCCATCAGCACGATGATTCAGGGGCGGCTCGAAGGCGTAGATTTCGTAGCCGCGAACACCGACTTGCAGGCACTGGAGAGCAACCAGGCGCCCATCAAGATCCCGCTTGGACAGCGACTGACCAAGGGCCTGGGCGCGGGCGCCAATCCCGAGATCGGGCGTAGCTCGGCCGAGGAAGATCGCGACCACATCGCCGAGGTGCTGCAGGGCGCCGACATGGTGTTCGTCACCGCCGGCATGGGCGGTGGTACAGGCACCGGCGCCGCGCCGGTCATCGCCGAGGTCGCACGCGAACTGGGCGCACTTACCGTCGGTGTGGTCACCAAGCCCTTCCCGTTCGAGGGTAAGAAGCGCCGCCGTCAGGCCGAGGAAGGCATCATCAACCTCGCGCGCGCCGTCGATACGCTGATCACCATTCCCAACGAGCGCTTGCTGTCGGTGGCTGGCCAGAAGACGACGATGCTCGACGCCTTCCGCAAGGCGGACGAGGTGCTGGTCAACGCTGTGCAGGGCATCAGCGACCTGATCACCATTCCGGGCCTCATCAACGTCGATTTCGCCGACGTCAAGACCATCATGTCGAACATGGGCCGTGCGCTCATGGGCACGGGTCGGGCGGTTGGTGAGCGGCGCGCCCTGGAAGCGGCGCAGCAGGCGATTAGCTCGCCGCTGCTCGAAGACGTGTCGATCACCGGCGCCACCGGCATCCTCATCAACATCACCGGCGGTCCTGACCTGACGCTGTTCGAGGTCAACGAGGCCTCGTCGCTGATCCAGGAAGCGGCCGACGAAGAGGCGAACATCATCTTCGGCTCGGTCATCGATCCCAGCCTGACCGACGAAGTGCGTATCACAGTCATCGCCACCGGCTTCGACATGCAGGCCGAGGCGATGCTTGAGCCGGCCATCTACGTCGAGCGCGAGCGTCCCAGCCGCACCTCGGTGCAGGTGCCGATTACCTTCCAGCGCACGCCGTCGGTCGAGGTTGCGCCGGTCGTTGCGCCGCCGCCGCCGCCGACCCGCGAAGTCATGGCTCGCGAAGTCATGGCTCGCGAAGCCGCGGCTCCGGCCACGCCCAGCTCGGGTCCGCGTCGCGATCGCGTGGCGACTCCAGTGCCGGCCGCTCCTCCCGGCATGGCGGCAGGTCGCGCAGCGCGGATGGCCATCGGCACGCGGCTCAACTTCGAAGACGAAGACTTCGACACGCCGACCTACCAGCGCCGCTCGGCTTCGGTCACGGCACGCGAGTAGCCGCACCACCTCCCCCTCCGTCCCCGCCTTTTTGCCCGGCTCACTTCCCGCCCCTGCCTCGATAGCCAGTCGCGCTCGCCTGTCCCCATGACGTCGGCCTGACGGCCTCTTGACGACAGCTCCCTACCGCAGCGACGATGGACCTCTGCGCTTTGGCAGCGGTCGGTGGCTCGGGGGTGCCGTGGTCCTGATCGCCTGGATGCGCAGTCGAAGGGGGGCCGCTTTTGATGAGCAACCATCACACCATCCTGCGCTGCACTGGCCTGCTGTTTCTGGTCGGTGGCGTCGCCACGCTGCTGTCGTCTTCTAGTCACTGCCCAGGGAGCCACTGCGACCGTCAGCCCAGCCCGCGGCCGAGCTTTGTCGCGCCGACTGCCGTCCCAACCACGGACCTAGAGCCCAGCCTGCCTGAGCCGTTTGCGCCCTGGCGTGCGACCTTGCTCGGCGAAGGCGTGCACCGCCTGCTTAGCGGAGTAGGCCGCGGCAGCCTGATGGACCCGCGCCTGAGCCGTCCCCTGGCCGCCGTGTACACCTATAACTTGGCCACTCCAGCGACGGTGCAGTCGCTGTATCCCGACGTCAGCTGGCTGCCCTCGTACTACACCCAGGACGGCAAGTATCAGAACATCGCCTCGACGGTGGTGCAGTTCACGACGCAGTCGCTGCTGCGCGACGGCATCATCGCCACCAACGTTCAGTACGATTCCTCGACGGGCAACGTCAGCATCCAGACTTCGCTGCCAAACTCTGCGGCGTCGTACTACGCAACGATGCACCCGTGGCTGATGACCTATGGTCTGCAGGCGCTCGGCGGAGTGCAGCAGTGCCAGAAGACCAGCGGCTGCTGGGACCCGCACCCGGGCAATGCCCCGTGGGCGATGTTCCTGCCGTTTGGTCTGCCGCTCGTCAATCAGCTGGCTGTCTCGTTCCTGGACTATCCGCCGTCGACGTCGCTGTCCTATGGCGACTACCTGAACAACTTCACGATGGATCGCTGGACGCAGGTCATGCAGGCAGTGGGCATCGCCAACCCCGTCCTGTACCAGACCACCGTCGATTCGCGGCCGATTGCCGCCCCGGGGAGCGGCCAGACCAACTACCTGCCCGACGCCACGACCTACTTCAACGATCCCAACAACAACTACTACCTGACGCCGATGATCCTGCTTCTGACCCAGCCGCCGACGGCGTGGGGCAATCCGGTGACGCGGCCAGTGACGGTGCTGGGCACTCCGGCGCGCACCGCCTGGGGCAAGATCGTCGGCCAGAACGTGAATGTGCTGTCGGTGGGCTCGACGACGCTGCCGGGCTCGGTGCTGCCGACGCCGTGGGTGGCGGGCAATCACCCGGACGTGACCTCGTACCAGTGCTGCCCCGGCGATCCGAACGCCAACTGCGGTGGCTCGTATAGCCTAGTCTCCGACGAGCAGATTGACTTTCAAGTGCTGTGCATCACGCAGCTTCTGTCGCTGAGTCCGGGCCTGGATCCCAACGCCGCCAAGGCGACCTGCTATGCGCAGTGGGGTCAGACGTTCTCAAGCCTGTCCACCACTTCGCAGCATGCGCTGTGTGTGCAGGCCAAGCAGGACTACGAGTACAAGTCGACGGGCCAGTGCAAGACCTCGACCGACGCTGAAGCCTTCTGCAACTACTACCAAAACAACCCCTGCCCGACCGGCGTCTACACCTGCGACGTCCCCTCGAGCGCCCGCTAGGCGTCCGCTTCTCGTCGAGTCATCCGCCGCTTGCCCAGAGGGCGGGCGATGTTGCTAAAGTGCCATCCTAGATGGCGCCTCAGACGAAGACCGAGACCCATACCGCGACGAACACCGGGACGAACAGCGCAGCCCGGGCCACGACCCCCATCGAGACCGAACGTCGGCGCATTGCCGGCTGGGGCGGCCAAAGTGCCGAGGCCGAGGAGCGCTTTGGCGAAGATCTGGAGGCTCTGTCGCAGACGATGCCGCTCCTGCGTGGGCTGGGTCGCTCGTATGGCGATGCCTCGCTGCCGCCCCCGTCCGACCCGCGCGTCGGCAACACCACCCTGGCCGACCGCCTGCTCAGCTTCGATGAAAGCAGCGGCGTGCTGCGCGCCGAGGCGGGGATCTCGCTCATTGAGCTAAACCGCATCTTCCTGCCGCATAAGTTCTTCGTGCCGGTCACGCCGGGCACGCAGTTTGTGACGCTGGGCGGCATGGTCGCCTCGGACGTCCACGGCAAGAACCATCACGTCGCGGGCTGCTTCGGCGATCACGTCGTCGGGCTGCGCATGCGGGTTGGCGATGGCCGCGTCCTTGACTGCTCGCGCGACGAGCACGCTGATCTGTTCTTCGCGACGCTCGGCGGCATGGGCCTGACCGGACACATCCTCGAAGTCAGCTTTCGTATGGCCCGCGTGCCCTCGTGCTGGATCCTGCAAGAGACAGAGCAGCTTCCCAACCTCGACCGCTTGCTCGACGGGCTGTCGGCGGCGGCTGAGGGCTGGCCGATGACCATGGCCTGGATCGACTGCCTAACGCCCGGTGCGGCGATGGGGCGCGGCATCCTGTATCGCGGACGCTGGGCGACGGCGGACGAAGCGCCTAGTCGACCGCCGCGTCCCAAGCTGCGCCTGCGAGTGCCGTTCAATCTGCCAAGCTGGGTGATGCAGCCGCTGTCGGTGCGGGCCTTCAACCTGGGCGTCTACTACAGCCACTTTCCAGCGCAGAAGCGCGGTCTGGTCTCGCCCGAGCAGTTCTTCTATCCGCTCGACTCGATCCGCGACTGGAATCGCATCTACGGCCGCGCCGGCTTTACCCAGCATCAAGCAGTGCTGCCCCACTCCGCCGGTCGGACGGCGGTGCGCCGCTATATGGAGCTGCTCACCAACCTGCGCGCGGCCAGCTTTCTGTGCGTGCTCAAAGACTGCGGGCCCGAGGGAAGTGGCCTCTTGTCCTTCCCGCGTCCGGGGACGTCGATCGCGCTCGACCTGCCGCTGCGAGCCAACACGCAGGAACACATCGACCGCATGAACGAGTTCGTGATTCGCGAGGGCGGACGCATCTACCTCACCAAAGACAGCCTGTCGCGCCCCGAGCATGTGCAGGCGATGGAGCCGCGGCTCTCTGCCTTCCGGCGCGTCCGGCAGGTCTGGGATCCGGGGCAACGTCTGCGCAGCGCTCAGTCGGTGCGCCTGCTGGGAGATCGGCCATGAACATCGTCCTGCTTGGAGCTACCAAGGGCATGGGCCGGGCCCTAGCTCGCCACTGTGCCGAGAGCGGCGACCGGCTGTTCCTGCTCGGCCGGCACCAAGACGATCTGGCGCGGACTGGACAAGATCTTTCCGTGCGCGGCGGGCTTGCGCAGCCTGGAACGCCGCTGCCTGGTTGGGCGCTGTGCGATCTGGAGAATCCCGCCACCTTTGCCCCTGCCCTAGACGCGGCCAGCGCCTATTTTGCTGGCCAGACGATCGACGCGATGGTCGTCACCGCCGGCCTGTTTGGCACGCAAGCCCAGCTGGAGGCCGATCCCGCTCTCACCGAGCGCGTGCTGCGCGTGAACTTTGTCGCGACGGTGCAGTTCTGCGAAGAGGCCCGGCGGCGTCTGCTAGCGCAAGGGGGCGGCACGCTGTGCGTGTTTAGCTCGGTAGCGGGCGATCGCGCGCGCAAGCCGGTGGTGCTGTACGGCGCCAGCAAAGCTGGACTGTCGGCCTATCTCGACGGCATCGACTTCCGGTTTCACAGCCAGGGTCTGCGCGTGCTGTGCGTGCGGCCCGGCTTCATCAAGACCGGCATGACCGCCGGCCTCAAGCCGCCTCCGTTTGCTGGCGACCCCGGCGAGGTAGCGCGCGCCGTGCGCCGAGCCCTGCAGTGCCACGACGGACGGACGGTGCTCTACACGCCGCGCATCTGGGAGCTGGTGATGGCCACCATCTCGCTCTTGCCGCGCGGGGTCATGCGCCGCATCCAGTTCTAATCCGGCGTCCCCATGTCTCCTCCCCTCTCTCCGCCGTTGCCTCTTTCCGTCGAGCACCTCCCTGGGAGCGGCTCGGTCAGTCGGCGCGCGCTGTTCCTGCACGGCATGCTCGGTCGCGGCAATAACCTGCGCAGCCTGGCGCGTCGCTTCGTCGATGCTCGTCCCGGCTGGGATGCCCTGCTGCTCGATCTGCGCGGCCACGGAGCATCGCCCAAAGGCACCCCGAATCCGTCGCTGGCTGCCGCGGCCGGCGATGTGCTGCCGCTGTGCCTGGGCCGGCCGCAGGTCACGGTGCTGATTGGCCACAGCTTCGGCGGCAAGGTCGCGCTGGAAGTCGCTCGCCTGCTTCATCAGGGCGACCCCAGTACGGCCGGCGCGCTGGCCCACGTGGTGACGCTCGACACCAACCCCGGAGTACGGCGTCCCGACGAGATCCCAGGTCAGGACAGCGTCGTCGCGGTGCTGCAGGTGTTGTCGCGGCTGGCGCCGATTCACCCCTCGCGAGCAGCGTTCATCGATGCGCTGCTTCAGGCCGGGCTCAGCCGCATGCTGGCGCAGTGGCTGGCCCAGAGCACCGAGCCCAGCCCCGCCGCGGCCGGTGCCGTGCGCTTTGCCCTCGACCTCGACGAGCTGCGGGGGCTCTTGCAGAACTACTTCGCCTCGGACCTGTGGCCTTTCCTGACCCAGCCGCCCCCTGGTCTGCAGATCCACCTAGTCATAGGCGAGCGCTCGACCTCCTACTCCCCCGACGATCGGCAGCGGGCGCAGGCGCTTTCCGCGACGAGCTTGCAGGTGACGGTCGATCGGCTGCCCACCGACCACTGGGTCCACGCCGAAGACCCCGAAGGCGTCCTGCGAGTGCTGGCCGCGCGGCTGCCCAGCTAGGTCAGCGTCCCCTCGATTTCCCCCGACAGAGACGGGCCAAGCTCGTGATATACTGACGACTTCTCATGGTCGAATCGTTCGTCGGGCCCTATCGCATAGTGCGCCTCCTTGGCGAGGGTGCGATCGGTGCCGTGTATGAGGCGGTGAACGAGTCGATCGAGCGGCGCGTCGCCCTGAAAGTACTGCGCACCGAGCACGCCGATGACGCCGCGGTGGTGACCCGCTTCTTCAACGAAGCCCGCGCCGTAAACCGCATCGCTCACCCCAGCATCGTGCAGATCTACGAGCAGGGCCGGCTGCCCGACGGCACTGCCTACATCGTGATGGAGTTTCTAGAGGGGCAGACGCTGGCCAATCGCCTCAAGCAGGCCGGTGGCAAGCTGCCCCCGCGCTTCGCGCTGCAGATTGGTTGGCAGGTGGCGGCAGGCTTGTCAGCGGCCCACAGCAAGGGCATCACCCACTGCGACCTCAAGCCGGAAAACCTGATGCTGGTGCCGGATCCGCTGGGGCCCGGCGGTGAGCGCGTCAAGATCCTCGACTTCGGCATCGCCAAGCTGGCGCTGGAGGCCTACGGCAAAGAGTCGGCGCAGGCCATCCTCGGCACGCCGACGTATATGTCGCCCGAGCAGTGCCACGGTGCCGACGAGGCCGACGCGAAGTCAGATGTCTACGCGCTGGGCATCATGCTGTTCGAGATGCTGGCCGGCCGACCGCCCTTTGTTGCCGAGGCAGCGGGCGATCTGGTCGGCATGCACCTGTTCCGCGCCCCCCCGCTGCTATCTGAGCTTGTGCCCGATACGCTGCCGGAGGTAACGACGCTCATCGCTAGCCTGCTGGTCAAAGACAAGGCGGCGCGACCGAGCATGGACGAGGTGGCCGAGGCCCTGGCCGATGTCGTATCGGCTGAAGGCAGTATGTTCGCGCTCAGTGGCCGCGTCTCGACGGGCGCGGTGCCTCCGGTGTCGGCGAACGCCTCGTCTAGTTCGGGCGTGTCGCCGCTGGCGGCGGCGCTGCTAGAAGCTCGACAGTCGCGACCGCATGTGGCGCTGGGCAGCCCGAGCAGCCTGCTGCCCGCGATGCAGCCAATACAGCCAATACAGCCGATGCAGCCGGCGCTCCCCGGAGCCGTGCCGGTGATGCTGCCGATGGGCCAGGGACTCGATCCCGCGCTCGCCGCGGCCGTTGCGGCCGATCCGCTGCTGCAGTCCGGCGGACCGACGCCTGCCGCGGCTCCGCAGCCGATAAAGAGCGTGCCGCGCCTGCTCTTCTCAGCGCTGCTGGGAGCCGCGGGGGTCTTGGGCTTGCTGCTTGTGGGACGGACGATGCTGGCACCGCGACCGGTATTGACGGCGCAAGATGCGGCCTCGACCGCTGGCCCTGCGACGTCCCCTGGACCTGAGACGGACCCGACGGCTGGCCAGGTGGCCGCCGGCACGGGAGTGCCCAATCCGGGGACCCCAGAGCCCAGCAAGCGCCAGCAAATCTTCCCGCGTGCGCCCGGGCTCAAGCTACCGCCCTATCGCCTAGCCAACGTCGAGCCGATCGAGCCGCACCCTCGCCCCGGTGTCGGCCCAGCGACCCCGCCCACTGCAGCGCCCGAGCCGCAGGTCGACAAGGCGCTCGGCGACGCGCAGCTGGCCTATCTGGCCAAGGACTACACCAAGGCCATCACCCTGGCGCGGTCGGTGCAAGCCCAAAGTCCGCTGCGAGCCTGGCGCATCATCGGCTCGTCGGCGTGCGCGATTAAGGACACCAAGCTGGCGCGCGAGGCCTATCAGAAGCTCGACGGGCCAGCCCGCTTGTACGTCGTGCTGCTGTGCCAGCGTAACAAAATCGGCGAAGCCGACCTCAGCGGCTCCAAGCCCTAGGTCGCGCCCCCTCAGCCGCTACGGGCTGCTGCCGGCGGCGCGCTGGGCACGATCGAGGATGCGGCGCATGTCGGTGACCACCTGGTTCTGCTGCGCGCCCCGGACCATAAAGGCAGGGATGCTGCCGCCCGGCTCGCTGTAGCACTGGTAGGTCAGCTTGGCGCCGCCGCCATCCCCCGGCTCGATCAGCCAGCTCCCGCGGACGACGGGGATGCGAACAAAGCCGGCCGCAGCGGGGGGCCCCAGCTCGTTGGCGGTCTCGAAGCGCACCTGTAAGACGCCGCTCTTTTCGTCCTTGGACTGGTAGATGCGCATGGTGTAGTCGCGGTCGCTCACCACCGGCGTCTTGACCTGGTCGTAGAACACCAGCTCGCTATCGCTCTTGCGGATCAGCTCGCGCTTGCGCACGGTGCCCTGCGGCGGTTCGCTAAGCCCGGTCCACAGGCCACGCAGCACCACCTGGGGACTCGCCGGCGTCGTCGCACGGGCCCGATACTCCATGAACTTTGAGCCGGGCACGGCGCGCTTCTCGACGACGATGCCCTCGCGGTTATCGCCCTTGACGGAGACCGACTCCCACGTGGGATCAGCGGCCGCCAAGAGCGGCAAGAGAACCAGCGAAAACATCAGGCTTACTCTCATCCCCATCGAACGCATGCGGCTCCTATCTGTCAGAAATGTGCGGAATATAAATTACATAATTTTTTCTCATTAAACAGCTTGCAGCGGGCGGCGAGCACTGGGGTAGCGACGGGGCTCCCCGAACACATGGCGACAGAGACACGCCCGGGACGGCCCTCCCCCAAGGCCCACCCAAGGGCCCACTCAAGGGCCACCCCAGGGCCTCATTGACAGGCGCTAGCCCGCGCGTCAGTGTGCGGCGATTCCGCATCCCTGAGGGCTCCCGCATGCTGACTCCCCCGCCTCCGTTTCCTGGCCGAACGTCCCGCCAAGCTGGTCCGACTCG
Organism: uncultured Myxococcales bacterium; assembly: GCA_937952145.1. Lineage (GTDB taxonomy): Bacteria > Myxococcota_A > Polyangia > Palsa-1104 > JAEUJZ01 > JAEUJZ01. The sequence continues at coordinate 20,486 of CALFYE010000304.1, read as the reverse complement.
CGCTCGCGTTTTCCCTTGGCGACTAGCGCTGGCGCTGGGCGTTGGCTGGGTCGGGGCGACTGCGCTGGCCGAGCCGGGGCATGCTCAAACGGCGGCTCCTGACATCTCGCTTGCGCGCTGGGCGCCGGTTGCCGACGCCATCTTTGGTCATGCTGAGCTGGCGCTGGCCGAGCACAAGAGCGCCGAGCTTCTGGCGCAAGAGCTGAGCAAAGAGGGCTTTGCCGTCGAACGCGGCGTCGCCGGGATGAGCACGGCCTGGGTCGCCACGGCGGGCAGCGGCCTGCCCGTCATCGGCATTCTGGCGGAGTATGACGCCCTGCCTGGCCTGTCGCAGCAGCCTGGACTGGCCCGCAAGACCGCCATCAAGACCGGCGCCCCGGGCCACGGCTGTGGGCACAACCTGCTCGGCACCGCCGCCGTCGCCGCCGCCGTTGCCGCCAACCAGCAGCGACGGACCCTAGGGCTTCCGGGCACAATCAAAGTGTTCGGCTCGCCGGCCGAAGAACAGATCATCGGCAAGACCTTCATGGTCCGCGACGGCCTGTTTCGGGGCACCGATGTCGTCCTGTCCTGGCATCCGGAAGAGACGAGCTACGTCTATTCGCGGCCGCGCCTTGCGGTGACCGTCGTCGACGTCGAGTTCTTTGGCACGACGGCACACGCCGCGGCCGCGCCCTGGGCCGGACGCAGTGCGCTGTCGGCACTGGAGCTCTTCGATCACGCCATTGCGCTGATGCGCGAGCACATCCTGCCCACCGCCCGGCTGCACCGCGTGATCAAAGCCGGCGGCGTCGCGGCCAACGTCATCCCCGACTACACCAAGGTGCAGTACTTCGTGCGTGACGAGACCGGGGCGCGGGTCAGCAGCATGCTGGGGCGCGTCCGACGAGCCGCCGAGGGGGCAGCGATGGCCACCGAGACACGGGCCCAGCTCACCGTGCGCGCCGCCACGCGCGAGCCGATCTACAACGAGACGCTGTCGCAGGTCCTGCAGCGCGAGCTTGAGCGCGTCGGGGCCCCTGCCTGGGACGAAGCAGACCTGACGCTGGCCCGCGACATCCAGCGCGAGCTGGGCGTTCCGCTGCAGGGTCTGTCGACCGCCGTCCTGCCCTATGGTCCGGGACATGGCGCGACCGCCTCGTCTGATGTCGGCGAGACCAGCGCGGTGGTGCCGCTCGCCGAGCTGGCCGTTGCGACGCGTCCCCTGGGCACACCAGCCCATCACTGGGCACAGACCGCCTCGGCTGGGCATGGCTTGGGCAAACACGGCATGCTAACCGCCGCCCGCACGCTGCGCGGCGCACTATTGACCCTTTTGCGCTCGCCCGATCTTGTGCAGCAAGCCAAGAGCGAATTCCAGCGCGTCACCGCGGCCCAGCCCTATCAGAGCCCACTCGCCGCCGACGCCCGTCCCGAGTCCTGGTAGACCAAGCGGCAGCGACCCAGCGGACATCCGCCTGCGACCCGCGCTCCTCCGGCTAGGGAATCCTCCTTTTGGCGATGCCGCGCGGCGGCAAGGCCGTGATCTGTGGGGTGCTTGCCGACGCTCGCGGCGGGTCAGCAAAAGCCGCGCTTTCGTCGGCACGAGCGCGCTATAGTTACGAGAGCGCGACGCCGGTGGGGACGCAGCGCTGGCCCAGCTTGGTAGCCATCAAGCGGGGTCGCCCAGGGCAGCTGCTCTGGGAGCCAGGGGAGGCTCCCCCCTGTCCAGTTCCTAACCTGTTTTCTTAGGCAAGTAGGTGCAGCATGACGAATTGGCGAGGTCTTTTTTCAGCTCGTAGTCGACGCGGGACCGCGTCCTTTCCGTTGGCTATCGCAGCGGTTTCTTTGGGTCTCTTGGCCGCCTGCAACGGCGGCAATCCCGGTGGTGGGGGCGGTGGCGACGGCGGCAGCGACAGCGACGGTGGCGGTGGTGGGGGCGGCGATGGCGGCGGCGGTGGTCCGCCGGTCGCGATCACGGTGACGCGCACCGGCAGTGGCCTAGTCAGCAGCAACCCGGCCGGCATCGACTGCGGCGGCGCCGGTAGCTGCTCGGCGATGTTTCCCTCGGGCCTGCCGGTCGAGCTTACTGCGGTCGGTCAAGCCGGCAGCGCCTTTGCGGGGTGGAGCGGCGCCTGCGCTGGTCAGCCAGCGGTCTGCACGTTCACTCCGACGGCCGATGCCAGCGTCGGGGCCACCTTCAGCCCGCTGACCTGCACCAGCGACAGCATCTGCTGGGAAGCGCCGCTGCCCTTCGGCATGGACCTGCGCGACGCGGCGATGACCGCGACCAACGACGTCTGGGCCATCGGCACCCAGGGTTCGATCCTGCACTACGACGGCTCGCGCTGGAGCTTTAGCCCCAGCACCACGCAGCAGGATCTGCAGAGCATCTCGGCGAGCGCGACGAACAACGCCTGGGTCGCGGGCGGCGCCGGCGGCCTCGTCTTGCGCTGGGATGGCACGAACTGGGCCTCGGTCAACACCGGTCGCTCGGTGTTCACCACCGGCATCTACACCTCGGCGGCGAACTCGGTCATCGTAACCGAGCAGGGCCAAAACGCGCTGCACTACGCTGCAGCCGGCGCCTGGACGGTACGAGCCGCCGCGGCGCGCAACGCCGCCATCCTGCGCGGCATCTCGGGCAGCAGCGCGACCAACGTCTGGGTCTATGGCGATGACCAGTCGGTCTCGACGTGGAATGGCTCGTCCTGGACCTTCCTCCCCCGCATGTATGCCCCGACCGGCATCTACGCCTCGCCAGCCGGCGGCGGCTACATGCAGAACCTGACCTCACAGATGTACAAGGTCACCTCGGGTGGCTACGGCACGGTGAGCGCACCGACGGCCGACATCTCGGGCACCTCGGGCATCATTGGCCTGTGGGGCGTCGACGGCAACAACGTCTTTACCAGTGGCCCGCAGGGCGTGCTGTACAAGTTCAACGGCACCTCTTGGTCGACGATCCAGACGCCGGTCAAGGAAGTCGGCGTCTTCAACAAGGGCGCGGGCAGCGCAGCCAACGATATGTGGCTGGTGGGCCGGGCCGGCATCGTCGCACACTGGGACGGCACCAAGGTCACCAGCGACCGCGCCAACGTCTTTTCCGGCGAGATCACCAATGTCTGGGGCAGCAGCCCGACCGACGTCTGGTTCGTGACCGACAAGCGCACCGTCATCCACTACGACGGCATCGCCTATCGCGAGTCGCCGCCGCTTCTGACCGGAGTGAACGACGCGCTGTTCGGCATCGGCGGATCGGGGCCGAAAGACGTGTGGCTATGCGGCGGCGAAAACAACGTCGCGGTCATGCTGCACTACGACGGCACTTCGTGGAAGAAGTCGACGCTGCCGACGCTCTTGACCATGGTTGAGAAGTCGATGAACGTGGTCTGGGCCGCAAGTCCCAGCAACGCCTGGGCCTGGGGTGGATCGATCACCACTGGCATCAAGTGGGACGGCAATAGCTGGCAGCTTGATACCTCGTTCACCATGACCCAGCTTGCCGAGACGCTGTGGGGCTCTGGCCCGAACGACGTCTTCGTCGCGGGTGGTGGCGACATGGCGCGCTACAACGGGTCTGGCTGGTCGCGGACTGGGATGCTGACCGCGGTCGTGCATGCGGTGGGCGGCTCGGGCCCGAACGATGTCTGGGCTGGCGGAGATCTCGGCGCCTACCGCTGGAACGGCTCGGCCTGGGGCACGGTCATCAACGTCCCGAACAAGGTCGGCGGCATCATGCGCATCACCTCGACCTCTAGCAACGACGCCTGGGCTTCGGATTCACAGGGCGCGCTGTACCGCTGGAACGGCGCCAACTTCCGCCAGATCAACACCAGCCTCGGCCGCTATGGCCAGCCGCTCTCTCCGTGGGCCTCGAACGGCGGCATCATCTGGTTCGGCGGACATGGCATCCTGACCTACGGCCGCTAGCCACGCGTCGCACGACCTTCCGACGCATCTGACGGACCCGACGGCGGGCCGTCCCCCCTCCCCTCCCAACTAGTTCTGCTTGGCCTTCAGCTTGCGCTCGACGCGACCCAGAAGCTCGCGCCAGCCAGCGCGCCGCGCGTCCCACTTGCTGTCCGCAAGTAGCTTGCGAGCCGTCACCAACGACGCCTCGGCATCGCTGTAGCGCTCGTCGGCGATATACGCCTCGGCAAGAAAGAACTGATTCGGCGGATAGTCAGGCGCTGCGGCGACCGCCCGCTTCATGTACTGCACCGCCTTTTCGGGATCGCCGACCGAGACCGGCTCTTTAGGGGCGCGAGCGAAGAGCACGCCGATGATGCGCAGCGGTCCAGCGCTATCGAATTTCTCGTCGATCTTGATGGCCGCTTCCGACTCGCTGACGAAGCTCTGCAAAAGCGGTCGCGTCTCGCCCTTCTGCAGCAGCGCCGAAAAACCGTGTAGCTGGGCCAGGTAGTAGTGGCCTTCGACGCGATCAGCCGCAAGCTCAATCGCGCGCTTTGCGGCCTGTACTCCCAGCGGCGCCACCGTCGTGCGGGCATCGCCGTCGGGCTCGGACAGCGCGGCATAGGCGCGGGCCAGACGCCACTGCAGATCGTAGGCTCCCCCCCCAGCTGCCCAGTCCGCGTTCGCCGCCTGCGCCTTTTCGAGCGCGGTCAACGAATTCTTGGCCGCGCCGAGGGCATCTTGCTCATCCGCGATGCGCAGCAGCCCGGCAGGATCGGCGGGCAAGCTCTCGGCGCTAAAACCGGTGCCCCCGCCTTTGACATCGGCCGACGGCGGGCAGCCCAGGAGCAGCGTGCCCGAAAACAGCAGCGTCGCCGTCAAGCCCAGCTGCCCGAGGCGCTGGGCCGAGGAGAAAAATCGAGGAAGCTTCGCCATGGTCGCTTATTTCTTTCCGTTCGCGGCGCCGCCATCGAAGCGCTTCTGCGCGTCCAGATACAGCTTGGTGTCCGGGGCGACGAACTTGGTGATGTGCATCTCTTTGCAGGTCGCGCTGCGCGGGCCATCGCACAGCGTAAGGAGAGCCTTGCGCAGCTCGGTTTGCTTCGGCGGAGGCAGCACGCCGCCGAAGGCCACGACGACCACCGCCGGCTGAGGCTGCGATGAGTACACCGTGCGCAGCGCCGCCCCGCCCTCTAGCTTCTGGGCCATCGCCAGCTGCTCGTCATCCAGCAGCGCGGCATCGGCCTCGCCGCGCAGGACGGCCCGCGCCGCCTTGAGCGCGCTGCCCACCTGCTTGAGCTGAGCGTGGGTCGCAATCGGCTGTTTTCCGTCGAGAACAACCTGGCCAAGATAGCTTGGAACGTCGGCCAAGTGGGTCCACAGCTTCTTGCCGGCCAGCTCGCCCAGGCCCTTTATCACCGGGTCCTTGACCACCACGTGCAGCTTGGGCGAGTTGAGATCGGCGCTCTCGATCTGCACCAACAGATCCAGCTTGTGGCTCTGCCGCAGCTCGAAATACAGCCACGGCTCCAAGATGCCGAAGCCCGGCTTCTGGGACTCGATGTAGCTCAGCACTTCTTTGCGCGAAGTCAGGAAGCGCCCATGCGCCGATCCCGTCGGCCAGGCTGCGAGCTTTTCGATCTCGCGCGCCATGCGATCGATGTAAGGCTGCGCGGCTTCGGCCTCGCCGCCAAGTCGCAGGGTGTAGATGGCGAAGTCGGTGGGCGCCGCTGCCGCTTCCCGCAGCCCTCCCAAGCTGGGTGCGGCCCACAGCGCAAGCCCCAGGGCGGCGCAGAGCAGACCAGGAGCGCGCCGTAGCAGGGCAGAGTTCTGACGGTGATTGAGTCGCAGGGTCGACAGCATGCGGGCATTCTCCTGGTCAGGTCGGGGTGTGTCAACAGCCGCTCCGCGGGGAGGCATCGGCCCGCAAAAGCCGGCTGCGCACAGTGCCCAAGAAGTGTGGACGAAGTGCTGTCTCAGACATTCGCCCCGCCCTGCGACGTGGTAAGGTGCGCGCTCGATGACTGTCCTGTGCTGGCCGCGAAGTTGCCCCCTCTGCAGACTCCCTGGCCTGTTGTGCCTGGTGGTCCTGGGGATGCTGCTTTCTGGCTCGGGCTGTCTGTCGTTTCGCAGCATTACCGCCACCGCCAGCGTCGGTCAGATGATCGGTCCGCGAGCCAACATCGTCACCATCCTGCCGGTGTTCTGCGAAGCCGAAAACATCCTCAGCGCCGCCGAGCCGGGGGTGCCCGCCAGCTGTCCGCAGCGCGAAGTGGAGGCATACAGCCGCGACATCCTGCGCTATTCCCAGAACGTCGCGGCCTACGCCAGCCTGCTTTCGGATCTGGCGCAGTTCGATGACGACCGCCTAGCCGATCCGCTGTCGCGCGCCATCTCGGGAACCGAGTTCTTCATCGACACTGCCCGGGGTGACGATCCGAGCAGCGCTCGGACGCTGTCCACCTCGGCTTCCAAGGTGGCGCAGCTTCTGACGCAGGAGTGGCGCCGCAATCGCATCGAAGAGCTGGTGCGCAGCACCCACCCGCACCTCGATGCCGTCTTGGCGGGGCTCTTGGAACGAGTCGCGGCGCTTGGCGAATCGACAAAGTTTCTGGCCGAAAAAGACCTCACGACGCGGCGACGCCTGCTGGAAGAGCTGGATCGTTCGGCGCCATCCGAGCCGGGTCCGGGGGTGGCACTCTCGCGGGCGCAGCGACAGGCGATGCTCTTGGGTCTTCTGCACTTTCAGCAGTTCGCCAAGCGCAGCAACGAGGGGCTGGTCGAGTACAAAAAAGCGCTCCTGGCTTTCCGTCGCGCTCATACCGTGCTGTACGAGCGTGTGTCGCAGAATCGGTCGCTGCTCGAAGACGATCGCCGCGTCTACGAAGAGCTGAAGAAGGACATTCCCCCCCTTCTCAAGTAGAGGGGTTGCAGGACTTACCATGCCAGAGCGGAGCGAGCGCGAAGCCCTTGCCAGCCCAGAGACCCCGACGCCGGTGCGGTCCCCAGATCGCAATCAGTCCGTGGTCGAGCGCACCATCGCGATCACCCGCAGCCTGCGCGGCGTGGCGCATGCGCTGATGGAGTGCGCCTTTGATGCGCGGGCCGCAGGCGAGCTGGATCTCGACGGCTTTCTGGCCGTCAGCGACCGCTACCAGGCGATGATCAACCAGGCCAACACCGCCCTTTACGAGGTGGTCAAGACGCTGCCGCCGCTCAGCGAGCACATCGCAAAAATCGAGCTGGCTACGGCGGAGCTAGAGACCGCCGCCGCGCGCCTGCGGGATGTCAAAGACGTGCTCACGATCTCGGCCGAGCTGCTGGCGGCCTTAAGCTCGCTGACCATCGCTGTGCTTCGTCCCGACCCGGCTGCCATCGCCGCCACTGCCGAGGCCATCGCCGCCGTCACCGCGTCGATCCGCGCCCGCATCGTCAGCCGCTAGAGGCGGCCAACCGAGGAGTTGTCTTCACATGCGCACCGTATTTATGGGATCACCAGAGTTCGCCGTGCCCAGCTTGCTGGCGCTGCACGCGCAGACCGAGGTGGTTGCCGTGGTCTGCCAGCCGGACAAGCCGGCCGGACGTGGCTTGGACATGACGCCGCCTTCGGTCAAGGTTCAGGCGCAGACGCTCGGCCTGACGGTGCTTCAGCCGCAGTATGTGCGGCCTAGCAAGTCCGACTTTTGTCAGCAGCTGGCGGCGCTCGCCCCCGAGCTGGTCGTCGTCGCCGCCTACGGCAAGATCTTGCCGCCTGAGGTCTTGGCGATTCCTAAGCTCGGCTGCTGGAACGTGCATGCCTCGCTGCTGCCGCGCTATCGCGGGGCGGCGCCGATCCAGTGGGCGCTGATCCGCGGCGAGACCGTGACCGGTGTGACGCTGATGCAGATGGACCAGGGAATGGACACCGGGGCCATGCTGCTCAAGTGCGAGCTACCGATAGGCAGCGATGACACCGCCGGCACCCTGCACGACAAGCTCTCCGAGCTCGGAGCCGACGTGCTGCGCGACGGGCTGCGCCGCCTGTTTGCCGGCAAGCCGCCAGTGCCGGTGCCGCAAGAAGACAGCCAAGCGACCTTGGCGCCTAAGCTCGACAAAGACCACGGCCGCGTCGATTTCACGCGCGGTCCGGCGGCGGTCGTGGCCCAGCTCCGCGGCGTCGATCCCTGGCCGGGGGGATTCACCACGCTGGAGGCTCGCGGCGCCAAAGAGGGCGAGTCGAACGAGATTCCGATGAAGCTGTTTGGCTCGCGCATCTCGTCGGGGCGCGGCACGCCGGGCGAGGTGCTGGGGGTCGATCGCGATGGCCTGCATGTGGCCTGTGGGGCAGGCGCCGTGGTCATCGCCGATCTGCAGCTGCCGGGACGCAAGCGCATGCCCGCCTCGGCCCTGGTGGCGGGCTTTCCGCTGCCGCGCGGCACGCTGCTCGGTGGCGGTCGCGCCAATCCCCTGCTGGCCTAGATAAGCGCTGCCAAAAGCAGATAGCTCGCCCAGGCCGCCCGCTCCCAGCGCGGGAAGCGCGCGGCCATGGCCAGGCTCTGACGGCGAGTAATCCAGATGCTCCAGACGACGGCGACAAGGCCAGCCACAAGGCCGATGGCGAGCTGCATTTGCGCACCATTTTGCGCCGGTTTTTCGCCCCGCGGCTAGACCGGAATGCCCAGCTCGCGGCGCCACTCGGCGAGCGGCCGATCCCACTTTTCTTCGAAGCGCACCGGCAGGAACTGCACCCGCGCTCTCGGCAAGACCTCTCCCGCCGTCCCGGCAGAGGGGCCGTGACCACCCAGCGGGTTGTAAAAAGGGCGACGGGTCAGCGTCCAGTGTATGGGCTGCGTCGTCGGTCCTCATTTCCCGTCGGAAACTCCGCTCCTCCTCCTTGCACTTTGGCCTCCTCGCTCACTTTTTCAACACGCTACGGCATCGGCGTAAACAGGGGCCCTGTGTAGCTGATTAGATTATTGGCCCCGGACATAAACACGCCATCGCCAAGGACGGACAGGCCAGAAATATTATCAATCAATTGAGTAGCCTTCATCGTAAACGGAATCTCAGAACCAGGGATTGCTGGAGTGTAACTCCAATACAGCAGGCTGCCCTTGTCGCCAGATATCCAGGCACCATTCTTAGCGTCTGCCTGGATCGCCCCGAAATCGACAATCAACCCCTGGGGCAGGTATTTATCATAACTGGTAAACATCGGGACAGGCAACGTGTCGTTCAAGGGCGCAGTTCCCCGCAAGAGAGTCCGCCCTCGCCCTACGACGCGGACGTCGTAGAGCATGGTAGACATATTGGCAATGATGGCCACGCCAGTGAGGTCGTTGGTCGTACCGCTAGCCAGCGAAACACAATTAGGCCCCCCCCCAGATTTGTATCGTAGGAGAGTGCCACCATTGCCAACAAAAAAACAATCGTACAACTTACCATTTGGCCGATTCGTTATTGCACAAGAAACCGCATTAATATCTACATTAACCGTTGCGCCCCCGCTCTCAAGCAGTCGGATTGTCGAGACGAATGAGCCACTTCCCGGATTGTAGTATCCCACCAGACCCCCAGCCCCCGCGAACCAGACATCGCCCAAGGACGGGTCGCTGACGCTGGCTTGATTCCAGCGCAGCGATGTGAGCAGCACGCCAGGCGGCGGAACGATGCTGAGAGGCTCCAAGATCCCGGACGCCGGAGCAAAGCGCAGCACGGTCCCCTTGGTCCCGGCAACCAGGATCTCGCCACGCGTGGTGCCCACCACCGTGTTCCAGTCCGGCGGAAACGCACTCAGCGACGCCGGGAGGGGCACTTGGGTATAGCGCGATCCATCCCAGCGCAGGATGAGCCCCCCCCGACCGACCAGCCACAGGTCCTTTTCGCTCGCGGCAAAGACGGCTAATGGGCCCTGTGTCGTTGCATCCGCAAACGGTTGCTCGGTCCCGGCTCGACAGCTCTGTGTCGAACGCGCAACGCTCATCGTCAGGTCTTGGCGATACTTCCCAGCCAAAGAAGTCACACCTGCCGCAGAACCGATGCTGCACGGAACATTATTAGCATACATATGGGTTTTAACTTGGAAATTCCCCGTTGTTCCGACGGGGAACTCGATACCAAATTGATCACTATCTCCCGGCACACTGAAAGACTTCCAGCCCGTGCTCGCGTGCTGGAAGTAGACCCCCATGGAGCTCGCCTCTTGTGGTCTGGATTCCAATCTTACCAGAACGACCTGCCGAGGATCGCAAGCATTAATCCCAACTAATACGAAGAACATCACGGCAAGAATATGAATCGACTTCAGTTTTCCCGACATACTACCCTCTGACATGGATATGAATATCTAGAATCTCAGCCCTGCCTGATAGATATAGACATTATCAGGTATTTGATATTTTTGGACGACCACCGCCGTGGTCACTCCGGCGACCACTCCAGCGGCTACCACGCCACCGATGAGCCCCCAGAACCAGGCCTTTTTGTAAATCGGCTTCTCGGAGCCGGCCGGCACTGCGGCGGAAGTGCTGGCAGCAGTCGTCGCGCCCCCCACTGCGCCACTGCCGGAAGTCGCGTCGGGGCGACCGGCCGGACTGGCGGCGGGGGCAGGGGGTTGCGGCTTGTCGGCAGCCATCGCTTCAAGCTCTGCTTCATCCAGATATCCCCGGGCCTTGGCCAGCACTTCGAGGTCACGCTCAACGCCAGAATTGATAAATCGCAAATAATGATCTACAGCTTCCTTCGGTCGGTTTAGTTGATGCAGTATTCTGGCAATATTGTATAGCAATCGCGGATCTTGGTATTGTGCATATAGTTCATTCACAATTAGCAAGGCGGCATCGCGATCGGTCTTGGCAACTTGCAGGGCGGACTTCAGCTTGGCCAGGCAGGCCGGTTCCTTTTGGCAGTCGCGCCCCACCCCCGCCCGGGCGGCCTTCTCACCGCGAGCCTCCACCACGGGCCATGCCCACAACAGCAGCCCCACCCCGCAGCCAGCCAGGTACGCAAGGGCCACTTGCAGCGGGCCCCTCGACCGCTTGGGCAGACGGGCAAGCCGAGCTGCCGCCGCCGAGGGATGCAATAGAGCGGGGGGCGTCGGATTAGTCATCGATGTAGATTCCCTCGCTCTTTCCCCGCGCCCCTTTGGGCAGGGGGGCCAGGATTTCCTGGCGGCTATCGTCCTGGTTCAAGTTCAAGGTCAAGGTCTTGCGCTGATATCCCGGCTTGCGGAGCCGGACCACAAAAGTACCGCTCTGCGCTGGGCGGCTGGTCTGCCACGGCGTGGTGCCCAGCTTCTTGCCATCAATGCCCAGCACGACGGCTCCGGGTGGATCGCTGACCACTTCCCAGCGGATGTTCCTGCCGCTTGTCAGCGGCACGCTGGGGGCCCTGGCCGTATCGGGTGCAGGCTGCTCCGTGTGCAGCTCTTTCGGTGCAGCTGGGCCCCCCGGCGTCTCGCCGGCAGCCACCGTGGGCGAGCGCCGCGCCAGCGTGAGATAGGACAGCCCCAAAAGCAGCACGCCAAGCGTCGCCGCCCCCGCCACCCGCAGCCGATCCCGACGCTGCGTCGCGTTCACCCCCGACGTGGCTTCGGCCGGCGAGCGGGTCAAGGTCGCAAGGTCAGGGGCGGGCAGCGACCGCAGTGGCATCGTGGCAGGGGCCGGCGCCGCTGGGGCTCCGCGCAGCAGGCTAGGCGAAGGCGCCGACAGCTGAGTCTGCAGCGCGGCGACCACCTCCTGCATCCGGGGACGCGTGCTGCGGTCTTTGATCAGCATACGGTGCACCAGATCGGCGATCCCCTCCGGCACCTCGGGAGCCAAGCTGGTAAGGGAAGGCGGCGCCTCATAGAGATGCATGCCAATGAGCTCCCCCGTGCCCTCGGCCACAAACGGCGGCCGGCCACACAGGAGCTGGAAGAACATCACCCCCAGCGAATACACATCGCTCTGCGCATCGACGGTGCCAGAGCCACGGCACTGCTCGGGCGACATGTACTGCGGCGTGCCCATCATCGCCCCGGTCTGGGTCTTGGGCAGCTCGCCGGGAGCGTCTGAGCTCAGCTTGGCGATGCCAAAGTCGAGGAGCTTGGCCCGCTCTCCTCCCGCTGCCACCGGGTCGCCAACCAGCATGATGTTGCTGGGCTTGATGTCGCGGTGCACGATGCCGCGCGCGTGGGCAGCGGCGAGCGCGTCGGCGGTTTGATAGACGATCTGTATGGCCCGGTCGGTTGGCAGCCGGCCGCCCTGTTGCTTGAGGCGAGCGGCTAAGCTCTCGCCCTTTAGCAGTTCCATCACGATGTAGGCGGTACCGTCGGGCAGCCGGCCAAAGTCGGAGACCTGCACGATGCTTGGGTGGTCGATCAGGTTGACGGCGCGGGCTTCGTTGAAGAACCGCGTGGTGATCTCGGGGTTCTTGGCAAACTCGGCCAAAAGGATCTTGATGGCGACGCGGCGAGCGATGGACTCGTGCACACCTTCATAAACGAGGCCCATGCCGCCAGCCCCAAGCTGGCGGACGATCTGATACGGCCCGACGCGCTCCAGCGTCATACGTCTCCCCCAAGCAAGAGTACTGTGGCGCGCCCAGCCTGGGCAATGCTTCAGGTGGGTGGAGCTACTTCGCCCGTGCAATTCGATGAAGCGACGTAGGCGCGCTGTCCCGTCTGCCCCCCAGCGTGCTCACCGCGAACGTCGCAGGGTCGAGGCGGGCTCCGCCGGTGGATACCGCCACCTCCCTAAGACTCGTCTTCCGCTTCGTCGGTGGCCTTACCCGGTGGGGTGGTGGGGACGGGCGTGGGGTCTTTGACGATGTCGCCAAAGGGGGCCTCGTCGGCATAGCCGTAGACCGCGGGGGGGGCAGTATGCACAGGCGACGTAGGCGCGCTGCGCGGGGCAGGAGCTTTGTTCGAGGGGGACGAGCTAGGCATGGCGGTCTCCAGAGTCACGGGGTCGGGAGCGGTTCAATCGTGGCGGCACAGCGAAAGCCCAGGCTGACATCGGCCATATGAGCTTCCCAACGGGAACGCCAGGCAGCATAGAGCTGACTCTTGCCAGAAATCCAGGTGCCACCGCGAACGCTGCGCGCGGCATGCTCGCCGGCGACCTGCGGTAGGGGACGAGACCGGCCATCGTCGAAGCAGATGCCGTCGTGGCAGGAAAGCGGCAGGTGCAGACTGAAGTGATTGGCCACCCACTCCTGCGAGTTGCCGGCGAGGTCGGCGACCCCTTCGGGCGTCAGGTCTTGCACCGAGGTTCCCACGTCGCGAGCGCCGCGCTCGACGCCACAGGGCAGCCCCTCATCGCGGCCAAAGGCGACGCCTTGGCAAGTCGGAGGCTCAGCCCCCCAAGGGTAGGCCCGACGCTCGCTGCCGCGGGCCGCGTACTCCCACTCGGCCTCGGTGGGCAGGTGCGCGCCGCGTCCCTGACAGTAGCTCTGCGCGCCGTACCACGTGACGTAGCCCACCGGCCGCCGCTCCTGCCCGGGCCGCACCAGGACCCGGCCCCCTTCGTAAACCAGCGCACCGCCGCTCTTGAGCGCTGCGGTCGGCGTCTTTTCGAGATAGACGAAGATGCCCTCGACCTTGGCCAGCCGGTTCTTCAGCGCGGCGTTCAGGTAGCGGGCGAACTGCGCATTGTTGACCTCGAACTGGTCGAGATGAAACGTGGGCACCAGCACGCTGCGATCGTTGATCTGGCGCGCGTAGTAGTCCTTCTCGCAGCGCTCGGGAGCTTCGCCGAGGAGGCAGCTCCGCTCGTGCTCGGCGGCCTCGGCTTGGGTGAGCCCGGGGGTAAACACACCGCCGGGGATGCAGGCCATGCCTTCCACCTTCGGCTGCCGCGCACAGTCAAGCTTCTGCCAGGGCAGCTGCGGTTCTGAGCCCACCGGGGTGACCGGGGATGCCGGTCCCGGTTCGGGGACGGGATCCATGTCTGGCCCTGACCCCAAGACCGACGCACCGCTGTGCAGCCGGCTCTCGCTAGTGCGGCCCACCGGCAGCGGCGACGACAAAAAAATCGCCATCAGCAGCGCCAGCAGCCCGGGCAGCCGGCGCCGTCCCGAGGTATGCAGCCAGCGTCCCCAGCCGCTCTCCGAGAGCGGTCCCCAAACCCGTGCCGAGAGCGACTGCGGCGTGAGCTCGGCCGTCAGATCAGAGATCTCGCGCCGCGATTCGCTGCCGAAGCCCAGCGTCTCACGCGAGGCCTGGCTCGGCGCCCGCGACGGAAGAGCCGGGAGCAAGGAGCGGGCCGAGCGCTTCCAGTCCACCTTGCTTGGCAGCTCGGAAAGGAGCTGCTTTAGGCGCTGGGCGATCGTCGCCATGCTCGGCCGGGCCGCCGGGCTGCGCTGCAGCATCGCATCGACCAAGTCCGCGACGGCCGACGGCAACCCCGGCAGGTGCTGCCGCAGCGGCGTTGGTGGCTCGGTCAAGCGCTGGATGTGCAGGGCAATCGGCAGACTGTCAGCCGAGACCTCGTAAGGCACGGCGCCGCTCAGCATCTCGTAGAGCACCAGCCCCAGCTGATAGACGTCGGAGCGATCGGTCAGCGTCGCTTTGGCATCCCCCTGCTCGGGTGACATGTAAAGCGGCGTGCCCATCGGCTGCAAGGTGATGCTGTGCCACTGCTCCGAGCGCAGCAGCTTGGCGATGCCAAAGTCGAGCAGCCGCGCCAGCTCGCCCCCGTCGGCCTGGCTGTCGCGGATGATCATGATGTTCGCCGGCTTGAGGTCACGATGCAGGATGTGCTCAGCGTGGATGCGCGACAGGGTGGTCGCCATCTGTCGGGCCAGCTCCAGAGCCTGCCGCCCGGGCAGACGCCCCAAGCGCCCCAGGCGGTGATCCAGCGTCTCGCCCTCCAGGTACTCCATGCGCAGGTACAGCCGGCCGTTGTCTAGCGAGCCGAAGTCCTCCAGCCGAACGATGCCGCTGTCCTGCAGCGAGGAGAGCACGCGCGCCTCCCGCTCCAGGCGCTGATATTCCTCGGTCGTGGCCGAGGCATGCAGGACTTTGATCGCCGCCCGCAGGCGAGGCATGGTCTCGTGCTGAGCTTCGTAAACCAGCCCCATCCCACCGCGGCCAATTTCACGGATTACTCGGTACTTTCCGACGCGCTGCCCGATCATCGCTGCCACCTACTGCGACAACACAGTGTTGGTTGTTCCTAGTGTTTGAATACGCGCCCAGTCCCCCTCCTCTGACGGACCGAGTGGAGATGTTTTCTGTGGGGGCAGACCCCACACGATCTGGTTTAGGTGCACAGTGGCTTGGGCAGGGGCTGCAGCGGCAGCGCGATTGAGAGTGTGCCAGCGGCGACGGGGGAGCGGTCGGGATCAAACCAGCGACTCTCACTGGCTGCGGCGATCATGCAGGTCGCGCTGTTGAGGACCGCGACGCTGACCTGCAGAAGGCCGCGCGTATGACGAGGAAGCGGCAGCAGCAAGCGGTCGCCGCTGGGTTGCGGAGCAAGCTGCAGGATGACGCGTCCGTTGAGTCGGGCCTGCACCACCAACCGCAGTCTGCCTCCGTCGGGAGGCGGGGGCAGGTTGAGCGCCGCGACTTCGACCTGCAGTCTGGCCGCTGCAGGCCCATCCTTGGCAAAGCGGGCGGCGGCGAGCGCGCGATCGAACAGACGATGCAGGTAATCCGCCGAGGCCACGCGCAAGATCGCCGACAGCCAAAATAAGAGCGCACAGGCGATGAGCGGGATCCGTGGGGGCTTGTACATGATGAACGGCCTTGTGACTGCCTGTGGTCGAGCTGAGCTGGGCCAAGCCGGCTGGGCAGACCGGCTGTGAGCCCGACAAGACCTCTCCGATGCAAGCCCAGCGCCAAGCGCGACCCCGGTGCGAGCGCCTGGAGCGAAGCCGATTCCTCGTCGGAAAGCTCCCCACGACGGCCGCAGGGAGCCCGCGGCCTGGCGGCGCAAGCCCAGGGCGCCCATGGGCACTGGACAAGCGGGGGCGGCCCGAGGGCAGCCGGCGGTGAAATCAGGGAGGAAAGGGCAGGAAGGCGAGGGAGAGGAAAAGCGAACGGCGCAGGCTATTCGAACGAGGGCAGGCGACGGACGAGGAACGGCAGGTCGGGGTTCATCGGCGGGGGCGTGCCGACGAACAGCTCTTGCAGCTGACCTTCGGTGATCCAGTAGACCATGCCGACCTTGACGAACGAGGTGGGCCCGTCGAGGCGGTTGCTAATCACGGTCTTGGCGCCGGTCTTGGCAGTGTTATCGATCACCACCTTGCTGAGCTTGCCCAGGCCGGTCAGCCGGTTCTCGGTGCTGACCAGGGTGGTGGCGTTGATCATGCGCATCCCGTCGGGATTCTCCAGTGGCGGCGTGACCACGATCTCGTCGGGTGTGCCGGCCATCCCATCGCCCATGATCTGGATGCGGATTAGCTTGCCAGTCGAAAAGTTGTTGATGAACAGGTAGTTGTTGCCATCAAAGACGATGCCATCGGCGCCGAAGCCGCCCGCCATGCTGGGGTCGAGCATGCCGCCCATCGCCCACTGGTTCATCGTCGTCGTGCCCTTGTTGGCCTTGAAGATCTTGCCGCTCGAATCGGCGACGTACAGGTTGCCGGCAGCGTCGAAGACCATGTCGTTGCACTTGGTGCCATCAGGCAGCGCGAACGAGTCTTTCTGCTGCGCATCGGCCAAGCCAAAAGACAGGACCTTGACGTTGTTGGTGGTTGCGCCGGGGTCGGTGACGCAGGCGTAAAGGCGATCGTTGGCCTGGTCGGCGAGGACGCCGTTTACCTGCTTGAGGTTGTCGACAAACTTCGTCGGCACCGTGGAATTGGGCACGTTCTTCCAGATCTGCCCCAGGCCCAGGCTGCCGATAAACAGGGTGCCGTCTGACAAGGCGGTGATGCTCTCGGGATAGAAGGCGGGGCCCGGCAGCGCGATATCGGCACCGTTGGTGCCGTTCTGGCCGTTCTGGCCATCGGTTCCTGCCGACCCCGACGAGCCCGCTGGCCCCGGAAGGCCCTGCACGCCCGTCTTCCCATCCGTGCCGTTGCTGCCGCAGCTCACCACTGCCGCCAATGCGATGCTACCCAGTACCCTAGAGATGGTCATAAATCCTCCTATGGTTTGGGCTCATCATCGCACATAACTCACTCGGGGGGGACCCGCAAAAAGCCCCGAAAGTTACGCTGGGTACTCGCCCCGCGACAGGCGCTCGGCGATGTCATCGAGGCACGGCAGGATCGCTTCTGTCGTCGGTGCATCGACGATGTAGTCGGGGTGGTGGGCCTGCAGGCGGGCCCGCGCCGCCGCGACTCGCTCGGCCCGTTCCCCGGCGGGTAAGGCGGAAAGCGCTGACTCGCTCAGCCCGACCTCATTGCCGCAGCCAGCGAGGGCAATGGTCCACATCCCGGCGTTGCGTCCCTCGGCGATGTCAGCCGGGGTGTCCCCCACCTTGACGCAGGCCGCTGGCGGATAGACCCCCAGCCGCTCAGCACTGCGGAAGCACATCCAGGGGGCGGGGCGACCGGCAGGCACGTCGCTGACCGTCACGATGCAGTCGGGGGCGTAGCCTTGGGCGGCGGCCAAGGGGGCGATCTCGGCCATCATTTCGGCGTTGTAGCCGGTGGTCGATCCGATGCGCAGCCCCCGCTGCCGCAGGGCTTGGCTCAGCTCAGCAATCCCGGGGATCAGGCGCGAGGTGGTTCGTGCCGCCTCCAGCGTCAGCGGCAGGAGCGCGGCGTAGAGCGCGTCGATGTCGCCCTCGTTCCACGGCCGACCATGGCTGACCTGGAAAGCGGCGGCGATGTCTTCTAGCTGGCACATCGCCCGGATATGATCGCGCTTGTGCTGCCCCATCGCCGAGCGAGCCTGGGCTTCGCTGAGCACGATGCCACGCCCCTCGAACAAGCGGATCAGCGCCGTCACCGGGGCCCGGCTGCCAAAGTCCACCGTGGTCCCTGCCCAGTCGAAAACGACGGCGCGGGGCGGTCCAGCAAAGGGACTGCGCGGCAAGCGCTGCGCTCTGCCCATCCCCCCTGCAAGCGAACCCAAAATCGAGGCTGAGGTTACTTCTGAAGGCGTGCTCATGGCCGCCTCGTGTAGCACACTCAGCGGTTTCTGAGATCCCACAGGCGATAGGTCATAAGCAGCCAGACCGTGGCCCACAGCACCGCCACGATCGACATGATGAAGGCGACGCGCGGTGCGCCATAGGCATCGGCCAGCGCTCCCGCCACCAGGCTCGATAGGCTGATGGCCAAGGTCGCCAAGCCATAGTCGACGGCGAAGATGCGGCCGCGTAGCTCGTCGGGCACCTCGCGCTGCAGGCCATAGGTCGAAGCCATCCACTCGGCCCCACCGCCCATGTGACCGAACGCGACAAACGCCAGGCTCAGCGCGAACCCCAGTTGCAGCGACAGCGCCATGTAGCCGACGGAGAACACCATGATGCAGGGCGCGATCGCCAGGTTCATGCGATCGCCATCGCGCAGCAGCGAGCGCAGGACGAAGGGGCCCAGCACCGCCCCCAGCCCCCGCGCCATATACAGCGCCGAGATGCCCCCAGCACTCGATAGCCCGCTCTGCGCCGCGAAGTGTTCGCGCCCCAGGACGCCGAGCAAGGCGACGACGCCAGCCGCCAGACAGTAGCCGCCCTTGCCCATGAGCAGCGCGATGACCCGGGGTCGGGCGCGGGCGTAGGCCAACGCCTCGCGGGTGGCGGCAACAAACGGCTGCTTTTTGCGCGCGATGGTTGCCGCTTCGGCAAAGGGTGTCCGCACGCTCGACAGCAATAGCGCCGAGGCCACGAAGCTGAGTGCATTGATGACGATCGAGGTCTCGCGACCAAACTGCGTCGTCACCAAGCCACCGATCGCACTGCCCGCCGCCATCGTCGTGCCCCAGGCCGATCCCAGAAGGGCATTGGCCCGCCCGAGATCCTCTTTGGCCACCAAGTTCGGCACCGCCGCATCTGCTGCCGGGTCGAAATATGCCGAACCGAGCGAGATCAGCGCCATGCCGAGATAGGCCAGCCACAGCCGATTCGGCGTCGTCGAAAGCAGCGGCAAAAGCGCGGCGAGAGCGCGGCAGACATCGACAAAGATCATCAGCTTGCGGCGATCGACGCGATCGGCCTGCGTCCCCGCCCATGGCGACACCAGAAACACCGGCAGGTTGAAGGCCACGACGACCAGCGTCGCCAGCGACGCCTTGCCGGTAAGCTCCAGCACCAGGTCCAAAAGGGCCACGACCAGGAACCAGTCGCCAATCAGGCTGATGACCACGGCGACAAAAAACCGACGAAAATCGTGGTTCTTGCGCAGGAGTCCCAGATAGCTGCCCCCGATGGGAATCGGCGGGCCCGTGACCGCCTGGGAAGGATGAGGAGGAGCCGTCGACACCGGCCGGTTACGCTATCACACAAAGGCGACGATCGGGAGCACGCGACCGGCGGCAAAACCGGGTACAAAGAGTCCATGAATCGCACGTCTCCGCTCTCCCCCTTGGAGCCCCCGGTGGGCAGGCCTCGCATCCTCAGCAGCGGTCGCTGTGTGCCGGCCCAAAGGCTCGATAACGCGGCTGTCGAAGCGCGCCTCGGCGAGCCGGTCCACGACTGGCTGGTCAAGAACGTCGGGATTCAGGCTCGTCACATCATGGCCGACGATCAAGTGACCTCCGATCTGGTGGCCATCGCCGCGCGCCAAGCACTGGAGCGGGCGGGCCTCACGCCGGAAGCTCTGGATCTGATCATCCTGGCGACCGACACGCCGGACTACATGTCGCCTGGGACCTCGTCGGTGGTGCAGGCCAAGCTGGGCGCCACCCGGGCCGGCACCTTCGATGTCAACTGTGCCTGCGCAGGCTGGGTCACGGCCCTAAACACCGCTGCGCATACGATGATCAGCGATAGCGACTATCGCTACGTCCTGGTGGCCGGCGGCTATGGCATGAGCCGCTTCCTCGACTGGAAAGACAAGTACACCGCGACGCTATTTGCCGACGGCGCGGGAGCCGTCATCCTGGGTCGAGCCGAGCCGGAAAGGGGCCCAGCCGGCCCGGGGTTTCTGTCGGGCAAGCTGCTGGCGCATGGGCAGTATCACGACGCGCTGGGCATTTATGGCGGCGGCACCTCGCGTCCCAGCACCGCCGAGAACGTCGAAAAGTACGGCCAACCCTACGTGCGCTTCGTCAAGAAGTTCCCCCGCACCTTCAATACCGATCACTGGCCGCCTCTTATCGATCAGACGCTGGCCAAGGCCGGCCTGGGACGCGGCGACGTCGATCTGTACGTCTTCACTCAGCTGAACCTGCGCACCGTCGAGGCGATGATGCAGATCCTGGGGCAGCCGATGGAGAAGACCCACTGCATCATGGACAAGTGGGGCTACACCGGATCGGCCTGCATTCCCATGGCGCTCGACGACGCGCTGGGGTCGCGCGGACTACCGCAGGCCGGTCAGACGGTCATGTTCTGCGCCAGCGGCGGCGGGCTTGCGATGGCGACTTCGCTGTGGCGATGGGGCTAAGCGGGAACGCTGCGGGGGGTGAGTGATTCGGGAGGCGAGAGCGCGGAGGCGAGCGCGGGAGCCGCGGGCGGCTAAGAGCGCCTATCAAAACCTACTGCGGACCCCGGCCGCTGCGTCAGTCGTCG
>CALFYE010000303.1 GCA_937952145.1 uncultured Myxococcales bacterium | reverse complement strand
GTGCAGCACAGCGAGATGAGGGCGTTCGCAGCTTAATATGTAAACACCTTCTAAGTAGCCGATATCTCGACCTTCGCGAGCCTTTGGCAGGTTTTGGATCGTTGCGGCCGCGCCAGGGCGGACCATGAGTCCATTCAGCGTGGAGGGAGTGACATGAAGCGAGCAGTGAACAAGGGCGCTTGGGCGATGGCTCTGGCCGTCATGATGGGCTGTGGCAACGCGAGTACCGGCGGGAATGAGAACCCCGATGGAGGCAACGTATCGACGCTGCCTCCCCGCATTTACGCGACGGTGATTTCGCACAACGAAGAAGACAGCAACACCAACTGCAAGAACGGACCCAACAACGATCCCAGCAAGTACGCAACGAATCGCGCGCTGCTGAAGCGGCTCGCCGAAGGCATCGTGGGGCGCGGCGCGACCTACGACCAGCAGAACGAGTGGCTGTATCTGTCGCGGGTTGCCGACGCTGCGTACGAAACCAGCGCACTCAAAGCGCAGACCAACAATCAGAACATCTTGGCCTATCTGGCAGCGCTCGATCCTTTGCGCATCTCGATCGACGTACACCATCACAACAGCGGCTTTCTCAGCGAAAATCACGCGGATGTCGCGGGTCGCTTAGAGCAGCTTGGGGTCAGCGAGCGAGGCGTGGTCGGCGGCTTCCTGTTTACGCCGAGCACCATGGCCGAAGTCGAGACGATGCAGGGCTATGCCAAAAATGGGCTCGTCTCGACGAAGCTCTGGGGCAGCGGCAAGAAGACCTGGTTCCCCAAGATCCTGTGGGGCGGAGGCAGCGCGAACCACGTCTCGGACTCGCCGGCCTCTGGCGTGTGGCGGCCCAAGAACAACACCGCCTTCTACACCGATGACCCGACGTCGATCCTGCCGAACGTCGGCCATTACCAGGGCAATCTCGACTTTACGGGCATGGCCGATCTGGTTGCCAAACAGCGCGCCGGGATGCTGAGCCAAGGCCAGATGTATACGGTGACGCTGATGGTCAATCAGTGCGAGATGACCGACGCCAGCGTGTCGGCCGTCCTCGCCGAGATCGACAAATACAAAGATGCGGTCGCGGCGGGCAGCGTAGTGTGGAAGACGCTGCCCGATATCGTCAGCGAATGGAAGACGGTCTACGGCGCACAGCCGCAGCTATACAACGCGCAGTAGGAGCCGTGCACCATGCGCACACTGCATGCAGAGCGTTCGCGCCGGCCCCTCGTTGCTGGATCACTTGGCTGGCTGGTCGCAGGGCTGGCCAGCCTGGGGGCCTGTGGTTCCTCAGCCACAAGTCCCATGGATCCGCTGCCGCCCGACAACGCCATGCCGACCGGCGGATTCTTTCTGGCCTTCGCGGCGGACTTCGTCAGCGGGGGGACCTGTGGCGATGAACCCACCTCAGCGCTCGGCGGCGCCGGCTGCGATATCTATCGCGCCCGCCTCGACTCTGCCTTTCAGCCGATCACCGTCGGAAGGTTGACCAACGATCCGCTGCCCGAGGTCTTTCCGTCGATCCAAGCAAACGGCGCCAGCGTGGCCTTTCACACCCTGGCATCAACGACGGCGCGCTCGCTGGTCCTTGTCGATGCGGCGACGTCTGCCCGCATCGTGCTGTCCGATAGCGCGCAGTATCCCGAGATCCTGCCGGATGGCTCGCGGCTGCTGTTCACGGATCTCGCGGCCGGCTCCGCCTTGGTAAGCGCTCCGCTTTCGGCGGGGGGCACGATGCTCGGCAGTCGAACCCCGCTGGGCAGCGCCACGCCGGCCCAGGATGTCAACGTCGCCGCCGACGGCATTCACGCCGTCTTCCACGTGCCGGGCACCGCCGCGAACCATGGCGTGTACTGGGTGAATCTAAGCGCCAGCCCAGCTGCCCCCCAGCCCGTGACACAGCAGAGCGGCATCGGGCACTGCACGATATCGCCGAGCGGATCGCGGGTCGTCTGCGATGACGCCAGCGGTCGTGGACTTTCAGCCTGGGCAATTACGCCAGGGAGCGGCAACAGCATCAGCGTCAGCAGCCAGGGCACGATCGTCTCTGATCCCAGCAACCTCGCGGCGAGCGATGCCGACTACGCCGGCTGTGGCACGACGAGCATCGACTTTCCATCGTTCTGCGACGACACCCACCTCGCGGTAAGTGTCTCCTGTGTTTCGCTGGGCAGCGGCATCCGCTTCTCGAAAGTCTTCCTCGCCGATCTCACCCCCTCGCCCGCCACTCTCCAACCCCTTGGTGCCACCCTGGCCAGCCGCGTGGCCGGCGCTGGCAAGACCTCCTGGACGCCTAGCTGCCGCGCGGCTCGTTAGCCACCGGAACGACAACCGCACCGCATCTGATTGCGCGGTTCCGACAGGTTGCGTGGACGTTCGATGCAGAGGACTGCCGCAAACTACGCCGCCGCCGCGGCAGCCTTCCACTGCAGCTCGCCGTTGGGCTGGAACGCGACCAGCAGGCCCAGCGCGGTCAGGCTCTCTAAGACCAGCTCCAGCTCTTTGAGCTTGGTTCCTTTGAACCGCTTTGCAACCTGCTTTGCGGTCCACGCCACTGCCTGACCGAGCAGCAGATCGCGCACCGCCGCGATCTGTTCGGGCAGCTTCTTGGGCCAAGCCTTTGCGGCGGCTGCTGCCGCCGTGTCCTCTTCGCTCGCTTCGCTGCCTGCCAGCGCGGCTTGTGTCGCCGCCTTCTGTCCGCTCGGATTCTGAAACTCAGGCCGCAGCCAGCGGATCAAGCCGCTACGCTCCTCTTCAGCACGCTCGACATTCAGCTTCACCAGCTTCTCTCGAATCTGCTCGTCCGTCAGGTCATGCGGCCAGCCATACGCATCGAAGACAGCCGCGTCGAGGTCGTCGTGAATCTTCTTCAGCACGGACACCAGGCCGTGATCATGGATGACCTTCTCCGCCGTATTCAGCGCCTCGCCCCGCCGCAGCTTTTCAAGGACGTTGTACATGCCGGTGATGGTGAGATCGGGATGCGCGGCCTGCTGGCGCTTGCGGTGTGAGTCGAGATCTTCGCCAAGTTGCCGTAAGCGATGCCTTTTTGAATCCGTTGCAAGCGGGAAGGGAAATTGCAGAAAGCAGGTCGTGTTGGTCCATGTAGGATCATTGCCGATGCCAAGCCGACCGCCGGCTGCTAGCGACCACACGACATGGATTCGTGAGGATAGTATCGCGAGGATCGCTGCATCATCGATCGCAATGGCATAGAGCTTATGATCGGGCAGAACATAGGCTGGCAGAAACTGGAAGAATCGATGCTTGGCCGTTTCACCCGTAACGATGTATCGTGGTAATCCGCTTAGAGCTTTCCTCATACGTTCTCGCGGTTCACCGAAAATCCACCATTTCTCGCGGTAGGTTCGCCGTTTATTTACTTGCCGTTCATGATAAGTTCGATCCAGAAGCCATTGGTAGAGCTTCGGATAGTTCTTCTTGGCTTCAGCTTCGGAGAAGCCAAAAAAGTCAATTACGTAGCGTTTCTCCGGTTTTTGCGCTAGGTCACGGCCAATTAGATAGGGCCGAATGACCGTAGGTGCAGAAGCTGGGGTCAGGGTTAGTTGTTCGAGCTGTTCGGCAGATATGCGGAAGCCTTCGCCCACCAGCGTGACCCCCATAAAACACAACCCCCCGTTCTGTTCGAGTGCCAGCGCGCTAGCAACATCAGGCCCCGTGCTCAAGTCTGCATGGATTCTGCCTGATTGCGACGACAAGGCCACCACCACAGCGTCATCGGCCTCCTTGCCCGGCCCTTCATCGGCGACGGAAAAAAGAATGCCATGGCCGTTCTTCTTATCACCCTTATGATAGGCCGCCACGGTCATAGCAATGCGGACATCAGCACCTGAACTGGCATCTACCCAGGGGTGATCTGGAATGGCAAATTTGATATGAAATCCGGCATCGGCCGCCATATGAGCCTGTATTACTTTACGGTTCGATGCTTGAGTGATGCTATTGGTGGTGATTAGCCCGAATTGAATGATTTTTTGCTGTCTTAGTATTTCGGCCGCATAGTCCCACCAGTACATTACATAGTCGGACGTTTCAGGAACCGTCTTAATGATTCTCCGCAAGGTCTCGACGTAACCATCTCCTAGGGATTGCCGCATTCTCTTATTTCCAATGAAAGGCGGATTTCCTATTACAAAATCAGACTGTGGCCATTCGGCTTTGCGCGGATTTTCATAGCGGTAAACCGGTACTTGGGCCTTATCATCGGGGAGATCTTCGCCAGTAACCAAGCTTTTCTTATATGAGAGCCCATCCCAGCGCATCACTGGTTTGCCTTTCTCATCCAAGACCATCTCAACCCGGTCATAGGCCAGCACCGCATCCCGGCACTCGATGTTCTTGTAGTCCTGCAAGACAGGCTCGGGCACGGGAAGGCTTTTGCCGTAGGTCTTGAAGTGCCATTGCAGGTAGCCGATCCATAGGACCAGCTCGGCGATCTCTTTGGCCCAGGGCTTGATCTCAATGCCCAGGAACTGCGCGGGAGTGACGCGCACGGTTTCCATATGCAGCAGCTTCTGTGTTTCGCCCAAGCCGGCCAGCATGCCCAGGACTTCGCCTTCCAGGCGCTTGAACAGGTCGAGGCTGACATAAAGGAAGTTGCCGGAGCCGCAGGCCGGGTCAAGGACGCGCAGCGAGCAGAGCTTTTGATGGAACGTGCGCACCGCCTTGCGGGCTGCCTCTTCCTTGCCGGCGGCGACCAGCTGGCGCACTTCGGCCTGCACAACGTCCCAGTCGGCGCGTAGGGGCTCCTCGATGGTGGGGCGCACCAGCCGCTCGACGTAGACGCGCGGGGTGTAGTGGGCACCCAGCGCGTGACGTTCGCGCGGGTCGAGGGCGCGTTCGATCAGGGTGCCGAAGATCGCGGGCTCGACATCGGCCCAGTTGCACTTGGCGGCTTCCAGCAGACGCTTTAGACCCTCTGCATCCAAGGGCAGGGCCACGGGTTCGCGGAACAGGCCGCCGTTGAAGTGCAGCAGCTTGCCTACCAGGAAGTCGCCGCCGTCGTTCATCGCCTTCCACAGCGACTGCACACCACCGACAAAACTTCTTGGACTGGGAAGCCAATACTTCTCGATGGCGTTGGTAAACAGGTGGTCGGGCAGCAGGCCGACGTCTTCAGCGAACATCGTGAACAGGCAGCGCATCAGGAACTTGGCGACGAGTTCCGATGGATGCTTTTTCGCTTCCAGCCACTTCGCCAGCTCGGCCAAGTGTTCCGCCACTTCCCGCGTTACACGCGCAGCGCGCAGCGAAGGATCCAGCCTGTGCGGCTCCAGAAAGATGGCCCGCAGCATGTCGCGGTGCTTCGCCAGATCCTTGATCAGAATGCGGGAGGTGTGCGGCTCGGGAAAGGATGTGTAGTGCGTCGTTCCGTCGAAGCTGGCGTACAGGTCGAAGCAGTATCCGATATCGGCGACGAGGATGAACGGCGGCGGCTTGTGCAGCGTGCGTGCATAGCCCAGCGCCTGCCCGAACGCGTCGCGCATCTCGATGTACCAGGCCGGGGTATCCCTGCGCGCGGTGCCTCGCTTCTTGGATTTTTCGTTTGAGCCCTGCTTGGCTTCGAGGATGAGAGAGCCTTCTTTGAACAGGTCAATCTTGCCGACGGTGATCTTGCCGCCGTCATGCAGGATCTTGGCGTCGTGTTCAAAGACATAGCGATCGTGTTCGGGGTCGCCCGTCGTCGGCTCGGGTTTGGGAACGTCGAGGGCTTCGCACAGGTCGAGGACGAAGTGATCTTTGTTGGCCCGCTCAGCGGCGGCGGACTTGGACCAGCGAGCGATGAACGAATCGAGCGTCATTGGCATAGGTGAACCCCGAAGTGCGGGCAATGTACACCAGACATACTTCAAGCAGGGGGGGGGCTGCGCTGCTTGGAGGAAATCTCGCGGCAGCAACAGACCCAACCCTCCGTCCCCCCCACCGAACAAGCCCCCAAAGATGGGCGCTGCGCTGTGCCGCGACCTGAAGGCCCTTGCTCGTAGCTCAATCCCCCCTTCAGTTACCCGCGCTGCCTCTGCCCGCGGTGTCTGATTCGGTTCGCGCGAGGTTTTATGCAGGAGGGTGGTGGTGGTGGTCTGTGGCTTGGCGAGAACACGGTGCGGGCCGGCCGCGCCGCTGCCCCAGCAGATGAGGGCGCCGAGGTTCCGGTCATGCTCTCGGACGCAACCCCTACGACCGTCGATGTCCAGGTCGCTCACGCCGCCATCATGGGCCTGCTCTCTGGACTCTCCGGGCTCGCGGGGCTGACCGATCGGCTCGATGTCTCGTTCAAGCTGATGGCCGATTCTGATCCAACCGACGCCCTCCTGGGAAAGACGAACCTGCTGATCAAGATTTCGCACGGGTCCGTGCCGGCTACCAGCTGGCGGGCTCCTTCCTCACTCCGAAGACCGAGGTCAGGATTCCCGAAGGTGTGCTGAAGCCGAGCGGGCAGTATTACCTGGGGCTCATTGCCATCGGCGGACTCGGTAGCGATGCCCTGACGACGGCGGGTAGGCACCGGCTCAGCCGACCTCGCGGATGCCAGCCAAGGCGAAGGTCACGTGTTCCCATTGGCCGACGGTGGCCGAGCCCGGAGCAAGCGGAATGGGCTGCGCGCTTAGAGTCTTACCGTCCCAGAACAGGCGGAACAGGCCGCTGGTGCCGGCGGTGACGTTCTCTTGCGTCAGCACGATGTCGCCGAGCATGTTGTTGAAGTCGGCGGCGCTGGCGCCCAGCAGGCGGCTGGTGCCGAAGTTGATGCCGAAGAAGTTTTCGCTCGGCCGCACGATGTCGATGTCTTCGACCTGCACACCCAGCATGAGCGAGCTGACCAGGCCACTGTTGTCGAGGACGTGCAGGTTGCCCTGCTCCTCGGCACCGGCCAGGATCTTGCCGGCCAGGGGACCGTAGCGAGCCGGCAGGTTGGGCACCACGATCAGGCCCTCCAGGTGGACGCCCAGGCTGGCCAGCTTGGTCGGGGTGCCGTCTGACTTGATGCGCCACACCTCGCCGGCCGTCGTCGCGGTGATCAGGTCGCCGCCGTACAGGCCCGTGGTGTCGAAGTAAAGCGAGCCGCGGAACAAGCCATGACTGCCCCCCGGCAGCGTCACCCAGGGATTCTGCACCTTGCCGCCGTCGGCGCTGATGCGCACCACTTGACCATCCTGGCCATTGCCCACCGCTAGCTCGCCGGTCAGGAAGCCGCCGACATTCCCCGAGCGCACCGTCGCGATCTTGATCTCATCGGTCAGGCCCATAAGGGCAGAGAAGGCAAAGTGCGTGCCGTCCTGGGTGATGCGTTCCAGGTTCGAGGGCAGGCCCGAGGGATAGTTCGCCGACAAGATGACGCTGCGGGTCGGCTCGTGAAAGTCGATGCCTATCGGCGAGCTAAACGGTGTGGAAATCGCCGTTAAGTGAAGCGGCAGCGGCGAGGTGTTGTTGATGGGATCGCGCGAGTTGGGAATGCCATCGCCGTCGATATCGCCGTTACCCTCATCCGCGTCGAGCACGCCATCGTTGTCGCTGTCGAGATCGAGGTAGTCGGGCTTGCCATCGCCATCGCTATCTCGCCCCTCGGCGCGGCCTTCATCGACATCCAGGATGCCGTCATGGTCCGCGTCGGGGTTGACGTAGCTCATGTCCGGCTCGGGAGCCATCTCGACCCCGATGGTGGAGTTGCAGGCGTAGACGCTCAGCGCCAAGCCCGTCGCAAAGAGCCCGGTCAGCAACCACTTTTTCCGCGTGTGGATCATGAGCGCACCCTACCATTGCCAAGCTGGCAAGCGGGACCGATGCAGCGGCCGGCATCCCCTGCTGACGCCTTGCGCGCCTGCCTTCGATACGCATACGGCTATGCGCGAATCGGAGACTCCCTTTTTCGCGCAGATAATGTAGGTATATTTTCATCGCACATGCGAGGCAATCATTGCAGATTTACCCTTATCCTCTCTCGCGCATATTTTGCCGCACATGCGCTGTTAAATTATTGATTTTCTTCGTCAGGTTTTGGCGTCCGCCGCCCTTAGTAGCCAGTAGGGCCAAAGACGAGAGGCCCTGCGGGATGAGGAGCCGGCTGCTGACATCCGGCCTTGCCCAGTCCTTGCACCGGGATCGAATCGAAAGGAGCCGCCATGTACGAGAGCCACTTACGGAGTCTCTTTGCCAAGCTTCTGGCAAGCGCAGCCTGCGTGCCCGCGGTCCTGCTCGGCGCCTGCGAGGGTCCGGCGATGACCTCCCCGGACATGAGCGAGCCACTCGCCCAGCCACTGCCGATCCGAACCGTGGCAGCGACGGCAGGCGGCCCGCTGTGTAGTCCCACGACGACCCTCGCCTCGCCCAACCTGCGGCTGGTGAATCCGGCCGCGTATCTGGAGGCGGGACGGTTCGGTGCGCCGTGTCTCCTCGACGGTCTGGGCTGTGTCGAAGGGAGCATCACCACGCTGGAGCGCCGCCCCTATGTCCGAGGCGGAACCGAGTGCGCCGACGCCCCCGATGTCCCCGCCTGCCAAGCCCGCCTGACCGATGCGCTGCGCGCGGCCTGCGCCGACCCCGTCTACTGTCAGTTCCGCTATGTCGCGACGACGAGCGGGGGCACGGTGCAGGTGCTGACCGATGCCGGGACCGTCGCCGCTGCGCTAGCGCCGATCGATAGCGTGGCCGAGTCACAGCTTGTCGCCTGGATGGCTGGCTTTGATGGCTTTGACGAGACCCCCGGCAGCTGTCCCAGCCCCCCCAACTGGGATACCCGCCCGACGACGGCAGGCTATGACATGACGGTGCTGCAGACCAATGGCCCAGGCTGCATTCCGCCCAGTCAGCAGCGCTGCGAGATCAGCGTCTCGACGGCGGGCGCGGTGAACGCCAAGACCTGCACCGTGCTTCAGCCCTGCCGCGTGCTCGGCCGACGGCCGGAGGGCCTGCAGGAGCTGGGCGACGGTGCGTGCGACTCGCTATTAGGAAGCTATCTGGCCGGAGCCGCCGAGCTAGAAGCGGCAGCCGTCACCGCCTTCGTGATCTTGGAACGCGAGCTACAGGCCCACGGTGCCCCTGAGCCCCTGCTTGCGCTGGCCCGCCAGGCGGCCGCCGATGAGGTCCGTCACAGCGCCGTCACCGCTGAGCTCGCGCGAAAATACGGTGGCACTCCCCAGCCGCCCGTCGTCGTCGCCAGGCCGGTCCGCACCCTGCCCGAGATCGCCGCCGAAAACGAGGTCGAAGGCTGTGTCCGCGAGACCTATGCCGCCCTGCTCGCGACCTATCAAGCCGCGCACGCCCGCGATCCCCAGATCGCCGCCGCCCTGCAGGGCATCGCCGACGACGAGACGCGCCACGCCGCCCTCTCGCTGCGCGTCGCCGCCTGGGCCAAAGCCCAGCTCAGCCCCGCCGAGAAAGAAGAGCTACGCAGCCTAAGAAGGCGCGCCATCACCACCCTGCGCGCCGAGCTAGCAGCGCCCTTGCCCCCCGCCCTCAGCGAGCCCCTGGGACTCCCCAGCCCCCTGCAAGCACAAGCCCTCCTACACGGACTGGAACAGGGCCTCTGGGCCCAGCTCGCCTAAGAAGGTGTTTACAAATCAAATGCCGCCAAGAAGCCCGGCTGACCTATTTCGAGTACGCCACCACGCCCGGGATGAGCAGCGCGATACCCAGCGCCGCTCCAGCACCGCCCATGATCGTGCCCCCCACGAGAGCCATGCCACCGCTAAGGCCCTGCGACTGATCTTGGCCGAGGCCCGCCGCGCTCAGCAGGAGCGCCGGCAGCCCGTGTCCCAGGATGATGGACCCCGCGATGATCAGCCCGACTCCCCCGCGACTCGTCGGACGGTGCGGGCTGCCGGGGCTGGGCTGCCACACCGGCTCGGGAGGCGGCGGGGCTGCTCGGCACGGGTCCAGCAGACCTGGCGGGCGCAGGATCTCCTCGACATCGGCCCAGGCGCGGGCCTCGGTCGTGGTGGACTCCAGGCGCTGAAAGTACAGGCTCTGCCCCGGATCGAGGTGCACGATGCGGGCACGAATGGGCGGCTCAGTCCGCCCCGAAAAGACCAGGTCGCGGACGATCGCCCCCTCTAGCTGGCTGCGCACACAGGTGGTCCGCACCGTCAGCTCAGCCGGCTGGTTCTGGCTGTCGGTATCCGGCCACATCTTGGCCAGCCGTAAGGCCGGGACGGTGACCTGCCGCCCACTCCGCACTTGGATCTGCACTGAGCCGTCGGGTAGCTCGCGGACCTGGGTCGCCCGATAAGTGTTGCCTTCCACCGTCGCCACGATCCACTCCAAAGCTGGCGCCGGCTGCGCGTTTGCAAGCGATGAACCAACCCCAACACTCGATTGCAGATGGAGAGAGTCGGCAGTTCTTTCGGGGCTGCGTGGGGGCTGGGAAAACTCTGCGGGAACCGGGGCGGGGGCGGCCCGCGACCTGGGCGACGACGAGGAGACCGATCGCCCGCGCAAGCGCCCGGGAAGCAACGGGAATCCGCGCCAGCGTCAGTGGGTCTGGGGTCGATCGCGCAGGCGGCCCCACACAAGCGTGGACAAGAGCCGCAGCCCCTCCTCGGCCAGCGACGGCAGCTCGCCCAGGGTGGGCTGCGAGGGCAGCGATAGCCACAGCCGCAAGAGGTGGCGCTTTCGCTCCGGCTCGTCGTGATCGATGTATTCGGACCGCGCGTGCAGCACAGTGTGATTGCTCAAGAGCTGAATGTCCCCCGGTGCGAAGTCCATCTCCAGATAGATGCCGGGGGTGGCGGCGATCTCGTCGTAGAGCGCCAGCATCTCGGACTCGATGGCCTGAAGCGGCCGCGCCCTGCGGTGCTGCTGCGCTGTGCGGAAGTAATCAGCGTGATAGCAGGTGCGCAGCTGTCCCCCGGCATAGCGGCACGGCGGAATGGCAAAGAAGTTCAGACCGCCATCGCCCCGCGTATCGAACAGCAGCGGCTTGAACATGCGCCGCGAAAGGTCGGGGCGCCGTCGAAAGAGCTCGTTCCACACCGTCACCGAGCTGACGAAGCGACTGGTTCCTCCCGACTTCGCCGTGCGCAGACAGAACAGCCCGACCACATCGGCAAAGTCGCAGTGATAGGCCAGCGCCGCCGAGGTGCGGTAGCCGCGCACGCCGGGGTCGTTATACGAAAGCCCCTCGCTGCGCACGTGCCCCAAGAGCTCTTCAAAGCGGTTCTGCGCGCCCGGCACGCCCAGGTGCAGCCCCAGGCCAAAGAACAGGCGCTCGCAGTCTTCTGGCGAATAGCGCTCGACGGGAATGCCGCGCACCACCTGCACCCCGCGGCCACTGCCCAGCGTCCGCCGCCACTGTGCAATGCGCGACGCCAGCCCCGGCAGCGGAAAGTCCGCCAGCGAAAGCTCCGCCAGCCGCTTGCCACTCTGCCGCGCCCGCGCCACCGCCGCATCCAGCTCGTCGAGCTCGCCGTCATCGAGGGTGTACTGCCAGCCCCCCTGCCGCATCAGCTCATCGCCCCGCCACGCCGCTGGATGGGACACCGGCTGCCGCGGAATCTCGGCATGCGGACGAAGCAAGTAGTGCAGCGACTGCTGCGTCACCGAACGATAGGAACGCGCCATGGCGCGGACCATTATGGGCTAGCCTGTCAGGGGCATGGATGGGTATCTAGTTCGCTCGGTCGGCGAGCATGTCTACGGCTTCGCTTGGCGGCCGCAGGCGCTTGTGCTGCCGGTAATCGGGGGACTTTTGACGTTGGCGGTGGGTGGGGCATCGCTGCGCGCCTCGCTTCGTCGGGTGGCGACGCCGAACGGGCTGGCGCTGGGGTTCTGGGCGCTGTTCTTGCCGATCGCGGTGCTGGCGGCGGTGCCGGAGCGCTACGCACCGCTCTCCGAGATCTTCGGCTCGCCGGTGAGTCGGCCGGTGGGTCTGTATCGCGATCTTTTGGCCCCGCTCCTTGGGCTTTCGATGCTGGGTCTCCCGCTGTCGGCGGCGGCACTCCTCGCGCTGCAGCAGGAGCGGCAGAGCGAAGCGCGGACTCGCTGGCATCAGCCGCTGCGGGCGCTGCTGATCGCGGGGCTCTGCGTCGGTACAGCGCTTTGCAGTGGGCGCTACGCCGAGCGCATCACTCGGCTCGGCACGCTGCCCCGCGCCGCGGCGGAGTATGCCCACCCGGTGCACGTCGGCGTCGCTTTTTCGCCGCACACCCCGCTCTATTACGGCGTCACTGATTCGCGCACGCGCGACGACGAGCCCACGCCGATCTCGATGGCGGCGTACTCGGGCTGGAAGGTGAGTAGCCCTGCATTCACTGCGCCGCAGGCCGGCCGCCACCGCGCCCGTGCCCGCTACGAGTGCCCGCCCCTCTCCTTCTGGGTCGAGCGCGAGGTGAGCTTCGTGGCCGAGGAGGAGCGCGGCGATCCGCTGTTTTCGCCGCGGCTGGGCGATATCGTGGTCTATCGCAAGTCGGCGGCGCCGCAGCGACAGGTGGCGCTGGCGATGGAGGGTCGAGCCGCGCTGCCTCCGACGAAGCGCTGGGAGGGCGCACGACTTGAGATCACGGCTGAGCGCGTCGAAGACGGCCTGCGCTACCTGCAGCTCAAAGTGACGCAGCACATCAGCCGCGAGTATCTGCTGCTGTTGCGCGGCGGCGAGACGCTGCTGGTCTCTTCCCAGCTGGAAAAAGAAGGGACGGCGGTGCGGCACGAGGGACCGGCCCTCCTGCAGGCGCGGCCCGAGCATGTGCCCTGTCGGCTGGCCTTTCTGGACGAGCACGGGGCCTGTGCCTGTGCCCCGGCCTCGCCCCGACGACCAGCGGGCCTGCAGTACTGCGAAGGGGTCGATCTGCCGCCGAGCAAGAGCCGGGCGGGCGACGGGCTAGGCCTGGCTGTGGCCAGCCTGCTGACCGGGGGCGTTGCCGCCATCGCCGTCGGGATGACCGAGAGGGACTCGGGATACCGCAGCGGGCTGGTGCTCGAAAGCTACACCCCCGCGGGAGGACAGGGCCGCTATGCACCGCCGCTGCCGCCCGAAGCCCGGCCGCTGGGCGACTCGCCGAGCAACAGCCGCTACAAGCAGGAGGTGCACACGATCCTTCTGCGCAGCCTGACCACCCTGCGGGGCTGCCTGACACCGACGGGACGCCGGACGCTGGCGCTATTTCTGGTGGTCGGGGCCGATGGCGCCCTACTGCATGCCGCACCCGCCGCGACGCTGGCGCCCGGAACGGACCTGGCTCCCGAGGGCTGTGCCGCCGCCCGACTGCGCGGACTGACGCTGCCCCGCCCCAATCGGGGGCCGGTGGCGTTTGATCTTGCGCTGAGTCTGTAATGCGATTTTATGAATCAAACAATAATCAAATTACAGATTTATCTGTTATTTAATTAATTTTCTACATCGCCGGCTGCAATTCGGGTTCACTCCGCCATGCGGCACGGTCGGGCAGCACCAGAAGGCCCAATAGAGTCATGCCGACTATATTAATATAGAACGGCAGCGAATTGCCGGGCAGCATTTGATTGGGGTTGCTCAGGTGTACGCCCATATGTAGGAGGATAGCGATAAGCAGGCTGCCTCCCGAGCGGTTGTAGAGCCACGAGAAGATCAGGCTGCCGGGAATCAGCATAAAGATGCTGGCGAGGTTCATGGCCAGCGAGAGGCCGGCGACGATGTTCATCATCAGGTGCCACAGTCCCCACAGCACGCCGAGGAGGAGGGCCGCCGACACGCGACTCATACGGCGCTGCATGCGCGGCAGAGCAAAGCCGCGCCAGCCAATCTCTTCGCCAATCGGCGCGATGACAAGCGCCACCCAGCGCTGCGGACTCTGCGGCGGATACAGCCAGGGTCCGCCGTCGTGCCCCGATAGCGCATAAAGGCCACGCGAAAGCAGAAATCCGAGTGCCGGCAGAGTGAGAGCCAAAACGATCCACAGCGGCCGCACCCGCATGCCGAAGATCGATCGCAGGAGCGCTCCCGCCCCGGTGCCCCCCGGCTCAAGACGCGACAGGATGAGCGCCGCGATCATCGGCCCCAAGAGACCCAGCCCCACCAGGTTCATGTACTTTTCGGCCGGCCCCGGAATCACCCCCACCGTCGCCAGCACCCCCGGTAACTGCACCAGCCAGCTCATCGCAAACGTCAGCAGAAAGAAGCGCGTGATCATCGTCAGCCACCCTCGGTCCGAGGGTATCACGCGGCGGCGAGGCCCAGAGGTCGGAGTGCGGCATCGAGCCGGGCGAGCTCGATCGCGGCGAATGGAATAACCGGATATCTAAAAACTTTTTGTTGAGATGAGAATCCGGTCGAGTTCTCCTAGCCAAGTTCGCATATTCCTTTGGCATTCTTCAATATCGGTCCGGGTTGGAGTGAATTCCACTTTGCCGTTATTTCTTCGTTCCACACAATAGCGATATTTCTTCATAGCATCCTTGATCGCCTCATTGTATCTTCTTCGATCACTATTCATGACCGTCTGTTTTTCTTGTTCACAAGCAGCTATGGTCTTCATATCCCTACACGCCGCCTGCAATAAAGTCTGGTAGGACTTCTTCTCGCCTTCAAGCTCGGCCATTTTCTGGCGAGTTTTCTCTGCGGCACTCATCGTTTCTTTGTCTTTGCGATTATCTCTTTCAACATAATTAGCGTATTCAGACGCTACTGTCTGCCACTTTTCGATTATGCCTTTATCGTTTTTAATCTGTTCAAGAAAGAGGGTTCGCCAGTAAGCAGCGTAGGCGAGTGTCGTGATCGAAAAAATCGACAGAATTGTGACGGCCAATACCATACGTTTGTTGGTGCCATTCGACGGGGTGGCGCCGGCCGTCGGTGCTGCGGGTTGTATCGCTATCTGTTCGCGCAGTGATTCGTTAGAGACCCGATACCGCTCAGCGTTTTTCTTCCGCCAGCGCTCCAATGCATTATTCAATTCTTTTGGATCGGTCTTTGCAATTAGGCTCGACTCACGAGCCTCTCGATCCATCGAGTCTGTAAATTCTCGATGCACGGTTGCAAAATAATCCAGACAAAAGGCCATAAACGCGCTGTCGGTGGGAAATAGTTCGCGAATCTTATCGCGATTACTTTCATTGGAAGGCTTCTCGACACCCATTGGCAGTCCCCCGCTGGCCCACGAGCCCCCTGGGAACGGTGCATCCCGCCGGTCGGCTCAGCTCTAGAATGTCGGTAATTATCTGGGGTCGGCCTCGTAAAAACAACGCGGGCGGGCGCGGGCGAGGGCAGCGCTCAGGCCCGCGCAGAGCCGCGCCGAGCCCAGGCGGGATGGGTACAGGGCTACGACTTCTGAGGGAACGGCGGGGGCTCGGTGGCTTTCCAGGCGTCTAGCTCGCGGATGCGGGCGAACCAGGTTGTGATGTGGGGATAGTCGCCAACCGGCAGTCGCGCTGGCCCGGTGTACATCAGCGAGCAGGCGATGGCGATGTCGGCCAGGGTCAGCGCGTCACCCGCCACATAGGGGTGCGCGGTCAGCGTCGCTTCCAGCACACGCGCGTGCTCGTGAAAGAGGCCGGTGAAGCGGTTCACGGTGTACTCGTTCGGCGCGCCGAGACCGAAAAGGCTCTTCAGCATGTTCTCGAAGTTGAGGACGCCGATCGCCGGTCCCCAGTGGCTGGCGGCCCAGAACAGCCACTTGTTCACCTGCGCGCGCGCCATTGCCCCCGCTGGGTACAGCGTCTGGCCGGGCACCAGATCGGTGAAGTAGATCATGATCGCCAGCGACTCCCACAGCACCACATCGCCGTCAACCAGCGCCGGCACCTTGCCGTTGGGATTCACGGCCATGTATTCGGCGCGTCGCTGCTCGCCCTTGACGAGCGCAATCGGGACGCGTTCAACGGGCAGCCCCAGCAGAAGGGCGGTCATGTCGGCACGCCGAGCATTCGACGACATCGGATCGACAAAGAGCTTTCGCATGCGGCGCATCCTGACAGATGCGACCGGACAAGGAAAGGCAACGACGCCCCGTTCTTGTGGTCGTGACTGCGCGATGGAGCGACGCAGGGCGCGCGGCTAGGGAAGCAGAGTCTGCGGACGATCGGCGGGGGCAACGCCCCAGGTTGGGCTGGGGGCGGACGACAGGGTCAGCGCAAGCTCGCCGCCGCGCTGCAAGAGATCACCAGACAGCCAGGGCACGGGAAAGGGGCGACCGTTCCAGGTTGCGCCGTCGATGTAGCGGCCTCCGGCGGGCGGCTCGGGCGCGGTGATGCGCAGGCGCTGGCCGTCGGGTAGCGCGATGGAAAGGCGCGATACACTCGGCGTGCTGATGACCAGTCCAAAGACGCCGGGCACGACGGGGTAGAGCCCGAGCATCGCCCACACCTGAAAAGACGAGGTCGCGCCCAGATCCTCGTTGCCGGGCAGCCCCGACGGGGTCAGCGAGAACGCCTGCTGCAAGATGCGCCCCACCGCTTCCTGCGTCTTGCCCGGGGCGCCGGCGAACGGATACAGCCAAGGCGTCGCAAAGCCGGGCTCGTTGCCGATGTAAAAGTAGGGGCCGTGCGTGCCGGTGTTGATCTGCGACAGGTGCTGATCAAGGCGCGCGATGAACGTCGCATCACCCCCGAGCGCAGTGATGAGACCAGGCACGTCCTGCGGCACCAGGAAGGTGTACTGCTCAAGGCTGCCTTCAATGACCGCGCTGCTGCTGCCGACGTCGTGACGCACGAAGTCGGGAGCGCCCGAGAGATCCCGCAAGCGTCGCGGCTGCATCGCGCCGGTGAAGGCTCCAGCGGGCGCATTGCGATCGAAGACCTCGCGCCAGTAGGTCGATCGCGCACGATACTGCGCGGCGACGACGGCATCGCCCTGAGCGCCGGCGAAGCGGGAGATGGCGGCATCGGCGATGGCGTACTCCAGGGTGCGCGCCGTGGTGCCATCGAGGCCTTCGGCTCCATCGACGGCGCAGTAGTGACGCGCCAGGTACTCGGCCAGCCCGGGTCGGGCCGGGATGTCGTTGCAGGCGGCTTTGGGATCTTCGGCGCCGCGCCGCATCAGCGACAGCGCAGCGGACGCGTCGAAGTCGCGGGCCCCAAACGCCCAGGCATTGGCCAGAAGCACGTCGGCGGGATCGCCGATCATGATGCCGGTCTCGCTGGTCCCGTAGGCCCAGCGCGGCAGTGCCCCGCCTTGTTGCCCCGCGTCGATGAGCGAGCGCATCATGTCGCTGGTCTCTTGCGGGGCCAACCAGGCGACGAGCGCAATCCACGAGCGATAGATGTCCCAGCCGGAAAAGTGCGCGTAGTGACGATGGCCCGCGTCCCGATGCACGGCGCCATCGAAGCCGACGTACGAGCCATCGACATCGCTCCAGGTGGCCGGCTGCAGGAACACGCGATACAGCGCGGAATAGAGCGCGGCTTTTGCCGACTCGCTGCCCTCTTCAACGGCGACGCGTCCCAGGTAGCCATCCCAGGCGGCCAGCGTCTGGCGGTGGACCGCATCGAAGTCCCAGCCAGCAAGCTCGGCATCGAGGTTGGCCAGCGCGGCCTGCGCACTGACGGAAGACAGGCCAACCTTCATGTGCAGCACCGGATTGGCCCGCGCATCGAAGCGCAGCGAAAGACCACTGCCCAGGCGGCCGGCCCGGGCCGGATCCGACTCGCCCTCGCCAAACACCTCGGCAGCGAGCGGCTGATCGAAGCGTGCCGCCATGTAGATGCGAGTTGGGTTGCCCGAGGCGCAGAAGGAGTCGAGCCGCGACCCGGTAATCAGCGTCGGTGAAACCACCGTTAGCTCGGCCTGCTTGGCGACTAGCAGATCCCCCTCGATGGCGTTGCGCAGGATCAGCCGGGCATCAGCGGCCGGCGGAAAGGTAAAGCGCGAAAGGCCGCTGTGCAGCGTCGCTGTCAGATCGACGGTCACGCCCGAGTCGAGATGCACTTCATAGAAGCCGGGAGAAGCCGTCTCTTGCGCGTGCTGAAAGTGCAGCGGAGCCGCGAGGGCCGTCGCCAGATCGCCGACGGTGGGCAGCAGCGGAAAGTCGCGACTCGATGGACAGCCGGCGCCGCTTAGGTGGGTCAGACTGAACGCCGCGATGTCCTCGTCCGCGTAGCGATAGCCGGGCGGCACGGCGCTGACCGTATCGGGCCCCCACTGCACCAGGCCAAACGGCGCCGCCGCCGCGGGAAACGTCGATCCGCCCGCGCCATTTGGCACCGGCATCGCGACGGCGGGCGCATCGTCGGTGCCGACAAAGACGTTAACGTAGCGCGACGGGCCCTCGCCGGCTGAGGTCGAGACCACGGGCGGCAAGGGCATCCCCGGTGAGGGAGATGGGCCCGGCTCGCAAGCCAGCAAGCAACCGACGGGGACCAAGGAGAGAAGAGAACGGGAGCAAGAAGCGTGCATGCGGGGCGGAGGGGGAGGATGCGGCGCGGCCTACCCACCCATGCCCGAGACCTTCTGCGGCTCGACCTTGACGATGATGCGCACGTCGCCGGGGCGGTGGAAGGGATACTTGTCGACGCCCATGTACTTCTTGGCCAGCTTGTCGATGTGCTCGGCGGCGCCCTCTTCGGTCATCTCGACAACGCGGCCGCGGATCTCGATGTAGTGATAGGGATTGTCGCTGTTCGAGATGCTGATTGCGACGCGGGGATCGCGCTGCAGGTTCTTGTTCTTGGCTCGCTTCTTTTCGGTGTTGAACGTGACGTAGGTGCCGTCCCAGTCGATCCATACCGGGGTTACCTGCGGCCCGCCGTCTTCGGTCACGGTTGCGATGTTGGCGAAGTTCTTGCCGGTGATTAGCTGCTTGTGCTGCTCGCTGAGTACCTGCGACATGGCCTGCCTCCGTTAGCGGACGTCGATGTTGGTGAAGCGAATGCCGGCGCCGACGCTCTTATAGCGCTTGTTGAGGGCCAGCAGGATGGGGGTCAATGATTCCAATGCGACGGCGTTGGCCAGTGCGCCGGCGTCGAGCCCGCGCAGCCCGAGATCGGCGATCAGCGCACCGACCTTGGCCTTGGCCGCAGCATCATCGCCGCAGAACAGCACGTCACAGTCGATCGATTTTTTGGGGTCGGCAAGCTGCGTCGAGCTGACGTGGTGTAGCGCCGCGACGACGTGGACCTGCGACCCGACGATGGCCTGTGCTTCCAGTGCGGCCGCTCCACCGGCCGGGAGGTGAACCTCGGCGACGCGCGGCGGCTTAAGCGGCACGGTGATGTCGATGAGGACTCGGCCCGGCTGGCTGGCCAGGCTCGGCGCGAGGGCGCGCAGCGTCTCGCCATGGCCGCTGTAGGGGACGCTCAGCAGCACGACTTCCGCACCGTCGAGCGAGGCGATATTTTCTGCGCCGGTCAGCGGGTGCCCGGCCAGCGCCGAAAGCTCGGTTGCGACCTGCGCCGCCCGTGCGCCATCGCGTGAGCCCAGCACCACCTCATGCCCGGCGACGGCCCAGCGCATGGCCAGCCCTCGCCCTTCCTTGCCCGTCCCACCGATGACTGCAATGCGCATGTAGATCCTCCTTCAAATCGCTCCGAATCGCTGCCAGGTTGCCCAGCAGGCGTAGGTTCCTAAAGTCGCTGACTTAGGTTGACTATTCAAGGTCTTGATGCCAAAGACGGCTGCGTGTCGTCATCCTCAAGACCAGCCGAGCCCAGCCCGCTCGGCGCCCCGGGCCCGCACCTGGGTGAGATTTCCTGCGACGAGCGCCTGGCGCTGACCGCCCTACCTGGCCTGCCCTTTGTGCAGCCGGGCGACGATGTCGCGGCGCTGATTGCGACGGGGCTGGAGCAGTCGCGCATCCGCCTGCAGGATGGCGATGTGCTGGCCGTGACCTCGAAGATTCTGTCGCGGGCCGAAGGACGCTTTGTCGATCTGGCGACCGTTGTCCCCTCGCCGCAGGCCTGCGATCTGGCCAGCGCGACCGGCAAAGATCCGCGCCTCGTCGAGCTGATCCTGGGGGAGTCGTCAGCGATCTCGCGCCAGGGCAAGGGCGTGCTGGTGGTGCGGCATCGCCTGGGCTTTATCGCCGCGCATGCCGGCATTGACTGCAGCAACTCGGTGCCGCGCCACGCGAGCCCGGGTAGCGGACCCTGGGCCCTGCTGCTGCCGTCGGACCCCGATGGCCAGGCCGAGCGGATCCGACACGCGCTGACGCAGGGCAGTGGCGCCCGCATCGGCATCGTCGTCACCGATTCGCTGGGACGTCCGTTTCGCCATGGCACGGTCGGGGCCGCGATCGGCATCGCCGGCTTGCCCGCGCTGTGGGATCGACGCGGCGAGCCCGATATCTATGGCCGAAAGCTTGAGACCACGATCACCGCCTTCGCCGACGAGATCGCCGCTGCAGCCGGCCTGATCTCGGGTCAAGCGGCCGAGGGACGGCCCGTCATTCACCTGCGCGGCCTGCGCTTTCCCGTCGTCAATCAGCCGGCGAGTGCTCTGTATCGTTCGCCCGCCGAGGACCTGTACGCATGAGCGGACCACGCGTCGTTGCGCTGTCCGGTGGAGTTGGCGGCGCTCGCCTGCTGCACGGACTACAGCTTGCGCTCGCCGAGGCGGGGCGCGGCGAGCTGACGGCCATCGTCAACACCGGCGATGACTTTACGCACTGGGGCCTGCACATCTCGCCCGACCTGGACACCGTGATGTACACGCTGTCGGGACTGGCCCACGAGGCCCGCGGCTGGGGTCTGGCCGAGGAGTCCTTCGCGGTGCTGGAGCGCGTCCGGGCCTACGGCGGTCCCGACTGGTTTGCGCTTGGCGATCGCGACCTGGCGACGCACATCCTGCGCACCGATGCGCTGCGCCGCGGCGAGCCGCTGTCGACGATCACCGCCCGGCTGTGTCAGGCACTGCACATCCCGACCCGCGTGCTGCCGATGGCCGATGGCCTCTGCCGCACGATGATCGATCTTGCCCCCGGCGCCGTGCCCGAGCCGCTGACTCGCACGTTCCAGGACTGGTTCGTGCGCCTGCGGGCCAACCCGGCGGTGACGCGCGTGTGGTTCGATGGCGATCCGCCGCCAGCCGACGGCGTCATCGAGGCCATTGAGCAGGCAGATCTGGTGATCTTCGGTCCCTCGAACCCCTACGTCTCGATCGATCCGATCTTGAGTCGCCCGGGTGTGAGGCAGGCCCTGCTGCGCCGCCGGGCCGTCGCGCTGAGTCCCATCGTTGCGGGACAAGCCATCAAAGGGCCGCTGGCGGCGATGATCCCCGCGCTGTCGGGCTGTACCGCCTCAGCAGCAGCCATCGCGGCCCACTACGGTCCGCTGCTCTCTGGCCTGGTCGTCGAGAACGGCGACGAAGCCGGGATCGCAGGACTGCCGGTGCTGGCCACCGCCACCGTGATGAAGGATCGCGCCGACCGGCTGCGCCTAGGCCAAGAAATCCTGCGCTTCGCCGAGTCGCTTGCCGGATGACGATGTCGGCCGCGACGCCTAGACCCCTGTGGGGACTCTTGCCGGTCAAGCCCTTCGCGCGGGCTAAGTCGCGACTTGCTCCCGTGCTGGGCGAGGCCGAGCGCATTGCACTGGCGCGATCGCTGGGTCAGCACGTCCTCTCGATGCTCGCGGGCTGTGCCGAGATCGACGGCGGGCTGGTGCTTAGCGATTCCAAAGAGGTGGCAGCGCTGACAGAAGAGCATGGCTTTATCACCGAGCCCGAGCCGCGCAGCGACGGCAGCCCGCCGGGGCTAAATACGCTGGTCGATCACGGCCTCGCCCGCCTGCAAGAGCGCGGGGCCGGGGCGGTGCTGGTGCTGATGTCGGATCTGCCCCGGCTACAGCCCGACGATCTGGGACAGCTTGTGGATGCGCTGCGACAGCATGACTGCGTCATCGCCCCGGATCTACGGCAGCAGAACACCAACGCGCTGGCGCTTCGCCTCACTGCGACTCCGGGTCCCTTCCGCACCGCGTTTGGCAGCGGCGACAGCTTCGCCCGTCACCTGCAGCGCAGCCGCGAGCTAGGTCTGCGCACCGCCATCCTGCGTACGCCCGGGCTGGGCTTTGATCTCGATCTGCCGAGCGACTACGCCGAGCTTTCCGAGCGCGGCGACTTGCGCGGACGAAGCTGAACGAAGCGGAAGCGGCTGTCCTGCGTCAGCGCGGAGTAACTCCCGAAAGTGGCGTCGGGATTTTCGATCTGATCCAGCGGCTCGGGGGCCTCGGACTCGTCGCGAAACTCGCGCAGGATGCGGTAGGCGGTGTTGCGCTCGGCCGGGATGCGACCGGCGGCCCGCACCGTGGCGCGCAGGCCGGCGGGCGACACGAACTGGCCGTGATGTGCCCCGGCTGCCGTCGAGATGCTCTCGTTGATCAGCGTGCCGCCGAGGTCATTTACGCCGCACGACAAGAGCGCCTGGGCATGCGCCAGCCCCTGCTTGACCCACGACACCTGGATGTTGCGGAAGCTGCGCCCCAGCATCAGGCGGGCGATGGCGTAAAGCCGCGTCACATCGTCGGGCGAGGGCCCCGGGCGCAGCTCAGGAATCAGCCCGCGCACGGTCATCGGCGCCTCTTCATGCACAAACGAAAGCGGCACAAACTCGGTAAAGCCGCCGGTCTCGCGCTGGATGCGGCGCAGCGTGTCAAGGTGGCGCAGGCGCTGCTCATCGGTCTCGATGTGACCGAACATCAGCGTCGAGGTCGTCGGCAGCCCGACGCGATGCGCCGACTGGATGACCTCGATCCACTCAGCCGTGGTGATGCGGCCCGGCGCAATGCGCGCGCGCACCGCATCGTCCAGCACCTCAGCCGATGTCCCCGGCAGCGAGCCCAGCCCCGCTTCTTTGAGCGCCTGCAGATACTCGGCAAACGACAGGCGGGCCAGGCCGGCGCCGTACTTGATCTCCTCGGGCGAAAAGGCGTGCAGGTGCAGGCCCGGCACCGCCTGTTTGATGCGACGGCACAGCCGAATGTAGAGCTCCCCGTCAATGCCTGGGGCCAAGCCAGCCTGGATGCAGACCTCGGTGGCCCCCAGCGAGTGCGCTTCGACGGCGCGCCGCACGACCTCATCCTCGTCGAGGAAATAGCCTTCTTCGGAGCGCTGAGTGCGCGAAAAGGCGCAGAAGCGGCAGGCTTTGACGCAGACGTTGGTGAAGTTGATGTTGCGATTCACGACGTAGGTCACAAGCTCGCCGGCTTGCTCGCGCCGCAGCGTATCAGCGGTGAAGCACAGCGCCTGCAGATCGGCGCCTTCGACGCGGCACAGCGGCAGCGCATCTTCGACGGAAAGGTCCTGGCCCGCGAGACAGCGTTCCAAGATTTGCCGCACCGCGGGCTGCGCTGCCGCTAGCTCGGGCAGCGCAGAACGGGGCGAGGTCGGACGCACCTCAGTCGCACGCAGTCGTTCCTGCGCCGCGTGTACCGGCGCGCGAAGCTCGTCGACAAGGAAGCCAGGCCGATCGAGATAGCGGTCGTAGATTGGCAGCCGCGGCGCGAGCGTAAAGCCCTGCCGAGCACAGGCCTGCCGATGCGCATCCAGATGCGGCCAGGGATGCCCGGGGTTGATGTAGTCGGGTGTGACTGGCGAGATGCCGCCAAAGTCGTTGAGACCCGCGCTAAGGAGCAGCGCCGTACTCTGCGGATTCAGGTTGGGCGGGGCCTGCACGCTGACTTCCGGATCGAGGATCAGCCGAGCCAGCGCGACCGTCTGCGCGACCTCGAAGTCCGCGGGCTCGGGCGCGCCGTGCATCGGGATCTCAGGCTTGGCGCGGAAGTTCTGGACGATCACTTCCTGGATGTGGCCGTACTGCCGATGCAGGCGACGGATGGCGAGCAGGCTCTCGATGCGCTCGCGCCGCGTCTCGCCGATGCCGATGAGGATGCCGGTGGTAAACGGGATCTGCAGCTGACCGGCTTCTTCGATCATGCGCACGCGACGGGCCGGGCGCTTGTCGGGGGCGCGATGATGCGGCTGACCCGGCTCGCACAGGC
Source organism: uncultured Myxococcales bacterium (assembly GCA_937952145.1). Lineage (GTDB taxonomy): Bacteria > Myxococcota_A > Polyangia > Palsa-1104 > JAEUJZ01 > JAEUJZ01. Next base: position 44,165 of record CALFYE010000303.1, on the reverse strand, counting down.
GCGGGCTGATGTTCTCTAACATCAGGCCCAGGCTGACGTTGACCGTCTTGAGCAGCGTCATCTCTTCGAGGCTGAGCACGCCGGCGTTGGTGTGCGGCAGCAGCCCATGGCGCAGCGCCACCTGGCCCGCCTGATGCAGATATTCGACGGTGCTCGACAGGCCAAAGCTCTGCAGCGTGCGGCGATAGGCGGAAAACGCGCCTTCGGGCTTGTCGCCCAGACAAAACAGCGCCTCGACACAGCCCTGCTGTCGCGCCTGGGCCAGCGTCGCTTCGACTTCGTCGGGCCGCATCGTCCACTCGCCCGGCTGGCCCGGCGAGCGCCGAAACGAGCAGTAGTCGCAGTGGTTGCGGCAGAGGTTGGTCAGCGGCAGGAAGACCTTGGGCGAAAAGGTCACGCGGCGGCCATAGTGCTGGTCGCGCAGGGCAGCAGCAGCGGCCTGAAGCGGCTCGGACTCGGCCGGCTCAAGCTCAGCAAGCTGCAGCGCCGCCTCGTCGGAGAGCGGCTGGCCATCGAGTTGCCGAAGAGTGGCTGAGAGCATGGGCGGAGTATAGCCACCCCGGGGTGCGATGCGCCTTCCATTTGCCGGCCCGTCGCGGTCAAATAGGCGCGCATATTTGTCAACCCGCACCGCTATCCACGATCAGCGCGGCACGCCGCAGGGAGCAGACATGGCCGACGTCTTTTTGTACCTCACCACCACGGGTCGCACGACCGGCCAGCCGCGCGAGATCGAGATCTGGTTCGTCGAGCACGCCAACCATCACTATCTGGTGGCGCAGAACCGCGAAAAATCGCAGTGGGTGCAGAACCTGCAGGCCGATCCGCAGATCTCGTTCTGCGTCGGTACTCGCGAGGATCATGGGGCGGTTCGCAAGCCGCACCGCGGCCACGGCCGCGTCGTCGATGTCGAGCGCGAGCCCGAGCTGGTCGCGGCGGTCAAGGCGCTGATGGACCAGAAGTACAACTGGAGCGACGGCCTCGTCGTCGAGCTGGGCAGCTAGCCGGTATCGCGGATTCCGCGTCGCGAGCTCGTGATATGAAGGGCCATGACGCTCGGCTGGGCTCCTGCCGCAGGGGTGCACGGTCTGTCGCGCAGTACGTTGCGCCGACTGCTTCTGCAGTTTGCGCCGACGCCTGCTGACTTTGACCGGCTGTGCATCGACTACGCACCGCAGGTTCGAGCGCGCTTCAGCAGCGGCATGGATCGCCTCACGCAGACCAACCTGCTTTTGCGTCTGCTGCCGCCGCGCGAGATCTTGGCCGGGCTGGCCGAGATCACAGGCAACCCGACCAGCCTGCAGCAGTGCTTGCGAGAGATCGCCAGCGACGCGCGAAACGCCCGCGAGTGCGAGCAAGAAGCCCTGAGCCTGCGCTTAGAAGAGCACCTGATCGAGCGCGATCGCCTGCGCTGCACTCGTGCTGACTTGCACACGGCCGAGCTCGACGCGCTGAATCGCCAGATCGTCGAGATCAAGCGCCAGATCCGCCGCGGGCCGCAGCTTAACTCCGGCGAGATCCTCGCCGAGCGTTACATCCTGTGCGAGCTCATCGGACGCGGTGGCTACGGCGATGTCTGGCAGGCGCTTGACCGCCGTCGACAGCAGTTTGTCGCCCTCAAGGTCCTGCATGGCCGCCGCGAAGACCCGCGCAGCGTCGAGCGCTTTTTCCGCGGGGCGCGCATCATGCGCCAGCTTGCCCACCCGCACATCGTCCGCGTCCTGGAGGAGCCCGCGGATCACGAGGACTTCCACTACTACGTCATGGACTACCTCGCGGGCGGTGATCTGGAGCGCGCGCTCAAGGAAGGTCGCATCGGGCGTGCCGATGCGCTCAAGGCGGTGCTGCAGGCCGGTGAGGCGCTGCAGTATGCGCACGCGTGCGGGCTGGTGCATCGCGACGTGAAGCCGCAGAACATCTTGCTCGACAGCGAGGGACAGGCCCACCTGACCGACTTTGATCTGGTGCTGGCCGAGGACTCGACCGGCGGCACGGCGACGGGCGCCTTCATCGGCACGGTGCTGTATGTCGCGCCCGAGGTGCTCGACGATTCCGGGGCCGCCGATGCCCGCAGCGATGTCTATGCCCTGGGAATGAGCTTGCTGTTTGTCCTTTATGGCCGACCGCTGCCACGCAGCGGAAGTCGCGACAGCCTGCTCGATGGGTGTCCGGGGGCACCTGCCGAGCTCCTGGCAATCGCTCGGTGCGCAACGGCATCGCAGCCCGGCCTGCGCTATCCCCAGGCGACAGAATTCTGTGACGCGCTGCGGGCTGCCCTGCTCAGCTTTGATGAACGCGGGCTGGCAAGCGCGATCGCGGCGCCGCCCCGCTCCCAGGCCGTGACCCTCCGCCTGCCGAATGGCGTGCCGAACTCCAGCACCGCGACTCCGTCATCGTCTGAAACTGGGGCCAGCGGCCTAAGCGCATCGCAGCGGAGCTACAGCTTCACCGGCTTCGCACTCCCTCCCCCGCCGCGATCCCTCTGGCGGCGGACCCTGACGCAGAGCCTGCTGGGCGGACTTGCGCTGGCCGCACTTGCGGCCGGATATCGCTACACGCGACCTACACAACCGCAGCCGCCGGCGGGCTCCGCAGCGCTTAACAGCGAGCCGCCGGGGGTGGGGACGCTAACGCGACGGGTCGCGATTCCGCCTGCCGTCCCGACGATGGCAGCTGCCGAGAGCCGCGATCACCGAGGTGCGCTAACTCCAAAGAGGACCGCGCCCGCCGATAGACCCAGCGAGCCGACGTTCCCGCGGATCACGACGATGGCGCTCGCCGGTGACATCGATCGCATCCTGAGCCAACCCCGCGCCGCCAGTCCCGATGGGGGCTCAGCCCCTGGCCGCTTCATACAACCCTCCAGCGCTGCAGCCTCCGTCTTGCGCAGCGATGTGTCCGCACGTCTGGGACAGGCCCAGACGGCCTATCTGAACCGCGAATACCAGCGCGCCATCGATCTGGCGATGAGCGTGCGTGGGCACAGTCCGGTTCTGGCCTGGCGGATCGTCGGAAATTCGGCGTGTCAGATGGAAGATCAGCACCTGGCTGGGACGGCGTACGCCAACCTGGATGGTCCCTCGCAGAAGTACATGAAGTCGCTGTGCGAGCTTCATCATCTCGTGCTCTCGGGCGACGAGTTCGTGCGACTGATCGCGCGCTAGCACCGTCTGCGCGCCACCCGGCTACGCAGCAGCGACCGCGACCAAAACCGACCTGTGGACCGAGCGAGGGAATCGCGGACGCGGCGATCGACTACATGCAGCCGGTGCAGCTTCCCGCCGTGCCGCGGTAGTTGCCAGTGGTGAGGAACCACTGCTTCTGCCCGGCGGTGGTGGTGCCGGTGCTGGTCTGCTGGTTGACGTGGTAGTGGTACACGGGCGCGCTCGGCGAATCGAGGGTGACGCCGGTGTGCCCGCCGTAGGTGTCAAGCGTCGGCATGCTGCCATCGGGATCGCGGCGACCGTAGATCGCGTAGCCATCGCGCATGACGCCAATGAAGTTGTTGTCGTCGCTGGAGATCGAATAGGGCTCGCTGTGATAGTGGTACTGGCCGGTCATCTGCGGGTGCGCGCCGCAGGCATCGAAGGTCATCGCCTCTTGGAAGATGTCATCGCCGGGGGCCGCGAAGTTGCCGAAGATGGTCACGCCGTTTAGGGCCATGCCGACGACGGCGCCCATCATCTTGCCGGCCGTCATGTTGGGGGCGGTCGGGAAGTTCAGGGTGTAGCTGCCCACCGCGATGGTGTTGGGATTCGTCACACCGCTCGTCTCTTTCTGGTAGCAGGCGTTGCTGCTGGGAAAGTATTTGCTCTTGTAGTCGGGCTGGCCGTCGGACTTGGCGGTGACTTGGCCGCCGCTCATCGACAGCGTCACGCGACAGGAAAACTTCAGCCACATGCCCGAAAGACCCGCGGCCTGACGGCTGGCCTGACAGCTGCTGGTGTCGCGGGTCAGGATGGCGCAGCCAGCGGTGTTGACCGTCGAGGTCGCGGTGGTGTTGGCGGTCAGGGTGCACTCGTTCCCGGTGCCACCATCAGGACCGCCGCCCCCGCCTCCAGGGGTTCCGCCACAGGCGACAAGTCCAACAGCAAGCGATAGGGCCAAGTTTGCGCGTAGGGTGCTCAGCATCTCTCTCTCCTTGTCTTCATGAGATGCGTGAGCGCGCAATCTGCGCAACGCTGCGCGCAGTCCATCGCTAAGTCGGCAGGACGGCTGGGGAATCGCAGTCACGCAGCGGATCGACAGACCGGGAAAGAGAATTTTCGGAACCCGGCGCGGCAGCGGCTGTCACAGAGCCTAGTGCACGCGACCGAGTCTTCGGATCGCCTGCACCCAAAGACGAACGACGAAGCTCGCGGCGTCCGCTGACCTGGCCCAGCCAGGCCGGACAGACGCCGCGACCCTGCACGTCCCCGCCGGCGCCCCCCGTGGCTGCCGACGCAGGAACGGGGAGGATGTTCCATGCGCCCACACCGCTCGGAGACCGACTGTTCACCCACTTTCCATCCCAACCGCCTGTTCTTGGGGGTCACGGTGGCGCTCTCGGCACTGTCAGCCGGCGTGCTCTACCTGGGATCGCAGCTCATGAGCCCCAGCGGGCTGCGCCAGCTAACCCCCGACGACGCCGAGCGCCTGTATCGCATCGTCGTCACCCCGGAAGAGCCCTCCCCCGAGATCCCGCCTTGGCTGAAAAAAGCGGACAGCGATCCCAAGGTGAGCCGACGAATCGGCCATCGCCGACAGCCACCGCAGCTACGCGTGCAGAAATACTTCGCCCGATCGACATCGCTGTCCATGGCCGCGCGCTCGGCGGGCATCCTCGGTGTCCTGCGCCACTCGGCCGGTGGTGCTGCGCTGGCACGAGACGGGCTCAGCTCGATGCTCTCCGGTGCGGGAGATGCCATGGGCAGCAGTTCGATAGGCGCCGGTGCGAACGGCTACGGCCCAGCCGGATCAGGCGCCGGTGTCAGCGCGCAACCCGAGCCGGGTCCTGATACCTCGCGCTATCAGCCGCGCACCGATCACGGCGTCACCGCGGTGGCGCAGCAGCCGGTGTCGACCTTTTCGATGGATGTCGATACCGGCAGCTACAGCAACGTGCGCGGCTACATCGATCGCGGCACGCTGCCCCCCGCCGATGCCGTGCGGCTCGAAGAGATGATCAACTATTTCCCCTACGCCTACGCTCCACCCACCGGCGCCGCCCCCTTTGCCGTCAGCACCGAGACGGCGCGCTGTCCGTGGAATGCCGATCACCTGCTCCTGCGCATCGGCGTGCGGACCCGCGACGAAGCCAAGCAGGATATGCCGCCGGCCAATCTCGTGTTCCTGGTCGATGTCTCCGGCTCGATGCAGACCGAGGACAAGCTGCCGCTTCTGCAGGAATCGCTGCGCACTTTAGTCGCCAACCTGCGGCCGCAGGACCGCGTCAGCCTAGTGACCTACGCCGGCCACGAGAGCATCGCGCTAGAGCCGACCTCCGGGAGCGAGCGCGTGAAGATCCTCAGCGCCATAGCCGGGCTGTCTGCCGAGGGCAGCACCGCCGGAGAAGCCGGCATCCGCACCGCCTATGCCCTGGCGCGCCGGACCCTGGTCAAAGGCGGCGTCAACCGCGTCATCCTGGCCACCGATGGCGACTTCAACGTCGGCGTCAGCGACACCGAACAGCTGAAGTCGATCATCGCGGAGCAGCGCAAGTCCGGCGTCTACCTGTCCACCCTGGGCTTTGGCACCGGCAACTACAACGAGGCCCTGATGGAGCAGATCGCCGACGTCGGCAACGGCAACTACAGCTACATCGACAGCATCAAAGAAGGCCGCAAGGTGCTGCACGATCAGCTGCAAGCCACGCTGCACACCGTCGCCAAAGACGTCAAAGTGCAGGTCGAGTTTCAGCCGACGCAGATCCGCGAGTATCGGCTGCTCGGCTACGAAAACCGCATGCTGGCGCGGCAAGACTTCAAGAACGACGCCGTCGATGCAGCTGAGATCGGCGCCGGCGCCAGTGTGACCGCGCTCTACGAGCTGACTCCCTTTGGCAGCCCCAGCTCCGTCGAGCCGCTGCGCTATCAGCCACAGCCCACCACGGGTCAAGCGGGCAGTCCGTCCCCCGCGTACGCCGGAGAGCTCGCCTTTGTCCGCGTGCGCTACCAACCGCCCGAAGGTGGAGCCAGCCGTGAGCTCGCTCAGGCCGTGCCTGCGGCCCCGAGCGCCACGCCGTTTGCCAGGGCCAGCGACGACTTCCGCTTCGCCGCCGCCGTCGCCGGCTTCGGCCAGATCCTGCGCGGAGGTCGCCACACCCAGACCTTCGGCCTGCCCCAGGTCGTCGCCATTGCTAATGCCGCCCGCGGCCAAGATCCCGACGGCTACCGCCGCGACTTCGTGCAGCTAGCGCGCAAGACGGCCGCGCTTAGCGATCGCTAACCACCGACGCCCGGCCACCTCCGTCGCAGCGATCCAGCTCTCCCGCTCACCACAATCGACTCGATCTGCCAGCCCCTACGACCGCCCCCGGTCAGGTCGCGAATGCGCGGGTGCGCATACAGCGCGAGGCCTGCATGCATGACCCGCGCAGGGAACGCGATGCGTTGGGCCCCGCAGACCGCAGTACGGCCCAGGGCTTGCCCTGTTAGAGTGCGGCCATGAATGCGGCGAGCTGGCTTCGGCGAGCGAGAGGAAAGCGAGGGGGGCTGTGCCCGCCGAGAGGCTAGAGGGGGAGCCGGCCCTGCTGCTCGGGCGCCCCACCGGGGTCTTCGTTGGGCGGCAGACTGAGCTCGCGTTTCTGCAGGGGCGCCTGTGCGCTCAGGGGGGCGAGCTGCGGCCGGTCGTGGTCTGTGCCGTGCAGGGCATGCCGGGCGTCGGCAAGTCGTATCTGTGCGACCAGTTTTACCAAGCCAATCGCGGCGCCTTTCCCGGCGGCTACATCGTGCTGTCGCTGGCCCCGGGCAGTCAGGCCACGGCCGAGACCCTGCTCGTCGAGCTCGCGGCGCGACTGCGCCTGGATGTCCCGGCCAGCCTGCAAGCGCAAGCCGTCGCGGCCCGACTGCGACAGCCGCCGATGCTGCTGCACATCGAAAACGTCGACGACGAAGCCCTGGCCACAGCCGTCGTGGCGCTGACCCAGCAGCTTGTCGGCTGTGCCGTCCTCGTCAGCGCAAGGCAGCAGGACGTTGGCCTGTCGTCGCGCCTGCGCTGGGAGCGCGTGGCGCTGTCTCCGCTGCCCAAGGACGAGGGCCTGGAGCAGCTCACCCAAGAGTTCCGCCCGCCCAAGAACCCGCAGGAGGCGTCGCAGTTTCAGCAGATCGTCGCCGAGCTCGGCGCGCTGCCGCTGGCCATTCACCTCATCGCCAGTCGCCTGGCGCGCGGGCAACGCCTGGACAGCCTGCTCAAAGACCTCCAGACGCAAGCCCTGACCCACAAGGCCGTCGACCCGGGCGAGCGCAGCCGACAGCTCCTAGCCGGCGCCATCACAGCGTCGATCCGCGCCCTCGAACACGCGCTGCAGGAGGACGGCGATCCCGAGCTCACCCCAGAACAGGTCGCGCCCGCCCTGGCCGGCTTCGCCCAGGGCCCGGCCGCTGGCGTCGGTGATAGCCTGGCCTATGCACTGCTGGGCTTGGGCGATCCGCTGGGCGAGACCCTACTTCTACGAGCCCGCGGCTTCTCACTCATCGAACGCATCGAAGAACCCCACGCCGTCCGCTGGCGCATGCACCCCCTGATCGCGGCCACGGTTAGCCGCACCAGCTCCCCTTCCCCCGAAGCCGGCCTGACCGGCATGGGCGCCTGGTTCCGGGAGCGGTTGCCACAAAAACTTGGCGAACTTGCGACCCAACAGGCCGAGCACTGGCAAGCCATCCAGGCCGAAGAGGCCGCCCTGCTCCTCTGGCTGGAGCGACTGCCGCCAGAGCGTGCCCCGGAGGTCGCGCGCACGGGCTTGTTCTTTGCTGCCATCTGCGGTCCCTACGCCCCGTGGGGCTCCCTGTGCCAGCGAGGTCTTGCCGTAGCCGAGGCAGCCCCCGATCGTCTCGCTCTGCTACAGCTTCTGAGCGACACGCAGCGCCACACGGGCCAGCTCGACGACGCGCTCCAGAGCGCGCAGAAACGAGCCGATCTGGCGAAGGCTAGCGGGGATGGCGCCGCTCAAGCCTCAGCGCAACGCCAGATCGCCGACATCTATCAGGCCCGCGGACAGTTCGACGAGGCCCTCCGCATTCACAGGGAGGAGGTACTTCCCGTCTTCGAAAGGCTCGGGCTGGCGCACGATGCGACGATCTGCCGCTGGCGGATGGCCCGCTATCTCCTGCAGCGCCAGGGGCCCGGTGACCGGCAGGCCGCGCAGGATCTCCTGTCGCAGGCATACGATGCGGCGACCGCTCTCAAGCTGCCTGAGGTGAGTGAGCTACGACAGGAGCTTGAGGCGCTGTCAGACGATCGGGCGAAGGGCTAGTCCTCCTAGCCCGCGATGCCAAGCGGAAGCAGCTTTGGGCCCTGCAAGCCCACCTCGCCGAGCTTGAAGATCAGCTCCGCAGCGGCTGATTTGGCGAAAACCGGTCTGCATTCTGGCCTGCGGCCGTTGCGGCGGGCCCTGCGCGGTCTGCCAACCGAGGGGCAGCCCTGGGTTCCCCGCTCTGCGCGGTCTTACGGAGCCGGCCCCCCGTTGCGGCGTACCGCGCGGCCGTTTGCAAGCTGCGCACAACGCTTGCGGGAGGCCGATGCGCCGTTTGTGCGGCGCCACGCTACGCACCGTTGTAGGCGAACTAAAATCTGGCAAATCCGCTGCAACCGAAGACGGACGCTGTGCGCGGTGCGCGGCGTGCCAAGCAGCGGTTGTGGATCGCGGTGCAGACCGCACAGTCCCCGCGGCAGCCGGGGGAGCGCGGCTTGCAAACCGCAGCACAGCGCCTGTCGATGGCTGCGCGCGACTTCACACACCAAGCTCGGCTCTGGGTTCGCCGCCTGCGCAGCACTAGCCTGGGGTGGCGGATTCGTGGTACACGCGCCGCTCGCACATGGCGATCACGCGTGTAGTCACCCATGCAGAAGTTGCGGCCCTTGCCGACGGCGGCGTGCTGCATCTGGAAGACGGGGCCGAGCTTACGCCGCTGGCGGCGGAGCGGGCCCAGGCTCGGCGCATTACCGTTACGCGCGGCGGACCCGCCGCAGCCCAAAGCGAAGCGCAGCGCGCGGCGATTGAGCAAGCGACGCAGCAGGTGCTGGCCCGGCTGCAGGACCGGCTGGGCGGGGCGCTGGGCGCGGTGCCGCCCGAGCTAGAGAGCGAGCTTGCGACGCGCATCGCGCAGGAAGTGACGCAGTCGCTTGCCGAGCCGAGCCGCGAGCCCGGGCTGCCGCCGGCGGCTGATTACTGCGCCGCTTATCTGCACGACGAAAAGCAGCACGCTCGCCGTCGTGCGGTCCTCACGGCCACCGGCAAGAACCAGCGCGGCGTGGTGGCACACCTGACCACGCTGATTGCTGAGCATGGCGGCGACATCCTCGACATCTCGCAGACCTTGGTTGGCGGCTACTTCACGATGCTGCTGATCGTCGATATCAGCGAGCTGAAGGCGCCGTTTTCAGAGCTGAAGCAGGCGCTGACCGATGCCGCCGCCGGTCGGGGCGTGCAGGCTATCTTGATGCACGAAGACATCGTCTCTTCGATGCACCGCGTCTAAGAGCCGCGGCAGCGACCCCAGACAACGCCCGAGCCAATCTACAAGGCGACTGATGATCTTTGATCTCGAAGAGACGCGGGCCATTCTGCGCATGGTCGAGACCGAGCATCTCGACATCCGCACCGTGACCCTGGGCATCTCGCTGCGCGGCTGCATCTGCGATGATCTGCCCCGGCTGTGCGATCGCATCTACGACCACATCATGCGCCAGGCCGGCCGGCTGACCACCGTCGCCCGCGAGGTGCAAGAGACCTTCGGGGTGCCGATCATCAACAAGCGCATCGCGGTCACGCCGATCGCCCTCATCGCCGAAGCAACGGGGGCGGCAAGCTATGCGCCGATTGCGCAGGCCCTCGATCGCGCCGCCGCGGATCTGGGCATCGACTACATCGCGGGATTTTCGGCGCTGGTCGAAAAAGGCATGACCCCCGGCGATGTCGTGCTGATTGAGTCGATTCCTGAGGCGCTGTCGGTCACCAAGCGCGTCTGCTCGTCGATAAACGTCGCCTCGACGCGGGCCGGCATCAACATGGATGCCATCGCGACGATGGGGCACGTGCTGCGCGCGCTGGCCAAGAACACGGCGGATGCGGGCGGCATCGGCTGCGCCAAGCTGGTCACGTTTGCCAACATGCCCGAGGACAATCCCTTCGTCGCCGGCGCCAATCACGGCATCGGCGAAGGCGGCGCGACGATCAACGTCGGCGTCAGCGGTCCCGGCGTCGTGCTGTCGGCGCTGCGACGTCTGCGCGAGTCGATGGAACGCCCAAGCGTCACCGACCTGGCCGAGACCATCAAGCGCATGTCGTTTAAGATCACGCGCGCCGGTGAGCTAATCGGCCGCGAGGTGGCCAAGCGCCTGGGTCCGCCGGTGCGCTTCGGCATCGTCGATCTATCGCTGGCCCCGACGCCAGCTTTGGGCGACAGCGTCGCCGAGATCCTGGAAGTCATGGGCCTGGAGCGCACGGGCTGCCCGGGTACGACGGCGGCTTTGGCTCTATTGACTGACGCGGTGAAGAAGGGCGGAGCGATGGCCACGAGCCACGTCGGCGGGCTGTCCGGTGCCTTCATTCCGGTCTCAGAAGATCACGACATGATCGCCGCGGTGCAGATCGGCGCGCTGAGCCTAGAGAAGCTGGAAGCGATGACGGCGGTCTGCTCGGTGGGCTTGGACATGGTGGCGGTGCCCGGCGAGACCTCGGCCGCGACGCTGTCCGGCATCATCGCTGACGAGATCGCCATCGGCGTGTTCAACAACAAGACGACAGCGGTGCGCATCATCCCGGTGCCGGGCAAAGACGTCGGCGAAAAAGTCGTCTACGGCGGCCTGCTGGGCGAGGCGCCGATCATGCCGGTCAGTCGCTATCGTCCCGACGCCTTTGTGGCCATGGGCGGCCGCATCCCGGCGCCGATCATCTCGCTGCGGAACTAGCCGCGGGGAGACACGGTGCACATCGCGCTGGTCAGCGAGCCGTACTACCCCGACCTCGGCGGCATGCCCGAGCACGTGCACAACCTGGGAACCCAGCTTGTGCGCCTAGGCCATCGCGTCACGCTGATCACGACCGACTATCCCTGGGCCCGGGCCCCGGCCCTGGCCCCGCGCGAGACCGCCTATCGCGTCGTGCGGCTGGGGCGGGCGACGTCGCACATCGTATCGAACGGATCGCAGCATCACGTCGCGGTTGGCCTGCGACTGCGGGCGCAGCTTACGGCGCGGTTTGCGCAAGATCCGCCCGACCTGATCCACCTGCATGGGCCGATTTTTCCGACGCTGTCGCTTCTGGCGATGCACTGCGCACCGGCTTCGGCGGCGCTGGTCGGCACACTGCACACGCACTTTGAAGACTCGCGAATCCTGCGTCTGTTTCGCCGGCCGCTGCAGCGCTATCTGGATGCGCTGGATGGGCTGATTGCGGTCAGCGACAGCGCGCTGCGATCGCTGCGCCAGGCGGGGTTTTCCTGCCAGGCGACGCGCATCGAAAATGGGGTCGATCTGGCGTTCTGGTCGGGTGGGGTTCCGATCGCCGCCTATCGCGACGGGGTGTTCACGCTGCTGGTACAGACGCGGCTGGAGCCGCGCAACGATGTAGCGACGCTGATCGCCGCGCTGCGTCGGCTGCCCGCGACGGCAAAGGTCCGCCTGCTGATCTGCGGCGACGGTCCCGATCGGGGAAGGCTGCAGGCCCTTGCGGAAGGACTCGATGTGCACTTTCTGGGACCGCAGCTTGCGGGGCGCGCCGATCTGGCCGCGAGCTGCGACGCGTACTTTTTTGCCGCCACCATCGCCTCGCATCCCATGGCGCTGCTGGAGGGCTTGGCGACGGCGCGACCCGTGCTGGCGTATGACATCGAAGGGGTGCGCGAGCTGGTTACGTCAGGCGAGCAGGGCTATGTCGTGCCGAGTCACGACGCCGCGGCCTTGGCGACAGCGATCGAGACACTGCGCGTCGTCGATGCGGCCCAGCGTCAGCGCATGGGCCAAGCCGCACGGGAGCAAGCCGCGGCGTTTGCTTGGGAGCGCATCGCAGCGCGCGTGGCGGCGTTTTATGAGGGGGTGATGGCGAGGCGGGAGCGGGTCGCTCGGGGCGGGGACGAGCTTACTCAGTGACGAACTGGCCGTCCTGCAGGCTCAGGCCGTTGCGCTTGCAGAGCTCGGCCAGAAGCTGCTTGTGCTCGGGAGAGGCTAGGTTGGTGTAGGCCCGGCTGGCCAGCGTCGAAGAGCGAATGCTGCAAGCTGCCGAGCCGATGAAGCGCCAGGCCTTGGTGACTTCGTTGGGCCCGCCGCGCGCCGTGACCTGCAGCGCCAGATCGATCGAGCGCTGCCGCTCGCCGCGAACGTAGGCCGCCTGGGCATCTTCGAGGAGCTGCTCAGGGGTCTTGTCGCCAGACTCGGCCGACTCGCCATCGCCAGCCGGGCGTGCCGACGGACGCTGGGGCGGAGCGGGCTTGGGGGCGACCGGCGGGGCAGCGGTCGGGGCGGGGGCAGCCGGAGCGCTCGGGGCCGGACGATTGGTGTTGCCCAGGAGCTCATCGACTTCGTCACGCGAAGCGGTTCGGGGACCGGCCGGACTTGGCGCAGCGGTCGGCGCAACCGGCGGAGCCGCAGTGGGAACCGGCGCCGCTGGCGTAGGAGCAACCGGCGAGGGAGCGACCGGGGCAGCAGCTGGCGGCGGCGTCGGAACAGCACCCGCCGGGACACCCGGACGAGGGGGAGCCGTCGGGCTTCCAGCCGTACCCACTGGGCTCGGGCTCCCCCCTGGGGTGGCCGGAGTCGCCCCCGGCCCAGGCGCAGCGGGAGTCGGGGTGGGCAGCGTCTTGGCCGCCTCCCCCAGCCCGGGCTGAGCCGGCGCGGCAGGAGGCGCGGCGGGAGCCTGGGTGACGTCTTCGCCGGTTGCCGAGCGGATGGGCGGAATCTGAACCTGCGGCATGGCCGGGCCACGCAGACCGGCATCTTCGACCGGAGTCGTAGGCGGCGGCCCCAGCGGCTCAACCACCAGAGACGAAGCCGGCCCGGGCACCGAGGTGTTGACGGTGGGCAGGTTGGTCATCGGGCGAGGCCGCTGCCGATGCTCCCACAGCAGGGTGATGCAGATGCCTGCGAGGATAGCCAGCGCTCCCCCAGCGATCGCTAGGCCCAGGGTTGGTCGACGGGACGGCTCGGGTGCAGCCGCCGCCGTGCCTTCAGGAATTAGAAGGGGGGGAGCGGCCAAGACCGGCGGCGGCCCTGCGGCGGGTCGCGCGCTCGGGGCTGGCGGGGCTGACGCAGCCGGGGCAGAAGGTGTCGGGGCAGCGGCTGCAGGCTTGGGCGCCACGGGCAGCACGGGCACCGCGGGCACTGCCGGCACGACGGCTGGGCTGGGGGGTGGCGCACTGGCGGCAGGGACCGGCGGCGGCGGCGGTGGCGTTGGTGTCGCCCCAGAAGGAATCGGCGGCATCGGAGCCCCGACCCGACCCGATGGCACTGGCGGGCGTGCCTGGGGCACCGCATCCGCCGGAACCGCTGGCGGGGCGGCCACGGTCTCGACGTGAGCCGCAGAGGCCGTGCGGGCGGTCAGAGCGCGCACGAAGTCGACCATGGTCTCGTAGCGATCCTCGCGACGCTTCGACATCCCGCGCGAGATCGCGGCGACGGTATGAGCGGGGAGCTCGGCGGTACGCGGCAGTGGCCGGGGCGGATCGTTCACGATCTGCCGTAGGAGCTCGTCGGCATTGCCTTCGTCCCAGGGCAGCTTGCCGGACAACATGCGATAGGCGATGACCGCCATGGCCCACTGGTCGGCGCGGCCGTCGATGGGCGTCGTCGTCTCGCTCAGCGTCTCGGGTGCCATGTAGCAAGACACGCCGAGGGAAGCGTCGCGTGTGCCGGCCGGCGCCATGCGGCGAAAGCGGGCCAGGCCGAAGTCCATGACGCGAGTGCTTTCGACGACGCGGTCGCCCAGGTCGTGGCGCACCAGGAACAGGTTCTCGGGCTTGATGTTGCGATGGACGATGCCGCTGCGATGCGCGGTCTGCAGTGCGCTGCCCACCTGCTGGATGATCTCCAGCGACTGCGCCGACGGCAGCACTTCTTTGTGCTTGAGCCGCTGCTGCAGGTTTTCGCCTTCAAGCAGGTCCATGACGAAGAACGGAATGCCGTTCTCGTCGCGATCAAAGTCGGTGATGGGCAGGATGTGGGGGTGACGCAGCGTCGCGATCAGGCGCGCTTCGTCCTGAAACCGCTGGTACAGATCGGGACTGGCCGCCAGCTTGCGATGCAGCACTTTGACGGCGTAAAGACCACCGCTCCGCACGTGCCGCGCGACGTAGACGGTGCCCACCGTGCCAGCGCCCAGGAATCGCTCGATGCGGTAGGTCTTGGCCAGGATCTGGCCGATGATGTTTTTGTCGCGGTTGTTCATCGACTTAGGTCGCTGTCAGGGTTAGCGCGCCCTACGGGCTGCCACGGACACATGCCGAATCCGACCCGGCCTGCGCGAGCTTGGCATGCTCGTGTGGAGGGACCAAGGGGAGAGCGATGTCTTTTCAAGCAGATACATGAGCACTCCGCAGACATCGTACATCATCCGGGCGGGCCAGGGAAAGAGAAGCCTCGACGCCATCGTCGGCCGTTTTGGGGAGACCGCGAGCGAAGGTCGGCCCAGCCTGCAGCCTGCCGTGGGTCGGCCCGGCCCACGCTTCTGCGCTTGAGCCGAGCGGCGCGGTGCGCTATTCCCGCCCCATGAAACTCCTCCGTCGGGTTGCCAACAGGTCGCTGGGACTGCTGCTGCTTTGGGGATGGGGCTCGCTGCCGGGATACGGCTGCGCTGGGGAAACCAACCCGGGAGGCGTCGCCGGAGATGGCTTGCCGCCGCCGGCGATTGTCGATTCGCCGAGCGCGGACTCGCCGGCCAGCGATACGGGTGGCGGTGGAGACGGACTGTCGGGCCGACTGACAACGTTGCGCGTCCACTATCCACTGCCCGCCGGCAAGAACCTCAGTGCCCGCGGTTCGCTGGCCCCGCTTAGCTGGAGCAGCGGGGCGACGATGACGCGCAAGTCGGCCGATGTCTTCGAGCTCACGATACGTGACCTGCGAGTGCCGAGCGGAGGCCGCCTGGAATGGAAGCCGCTCGTCGACGACGCGACCTGGTCGCGCGGGCAGAACTACGCGGTCCAGCCGGGGCAGACGGTGGACATATATCCTCACTTCTATAACGGGGCTGGACGCTACCTGCGTCATTACACAGCGTTTGCCTCGACGGTCTTGGGCAACCGGCGCGGCGTCTGGCTGTATTTGCCGCCGAGCTTCGATGAAAATCCCGGCGCCCGCTACCCCGTGCTGTACATGCACGATGGGCAGAACCTGTTTGATCCGCGCTACGCCTTCCTCGGTCGGACCTGGCGCGTGGCCGAGACGCTCAACGCCGGCATCGACGCTCTCGACCCCGGCAGCCACTTGCCAGAGATGGTAGTCGTCGGCCCCGAGAATACGTCCGACCGCATCTATGAATACACACCGACGCCGGGCGACGATCCCCGCTACCCAGGCGGCGGCGGCGACAAGTACCTGCGCTTCCTCGTCGAAGAGCTCAAGCCCGCGATCGAAGCCGATGCCCTGCTGCACGGCCGACTGATCACCGATCGTGAGCACACGGCGCTGGCTGGTTCGTCGCTGGGTGGGCTGATTACGGCCTATGCCGGCATCACGCAGCGCCCGGTGTTCAGTCGGCTGGGCATCTTTTCACCGTCGACGTGGTGGGACGGACGCTACCTGCTGGGAGCGGTGGGCACGGCAGCGCCGGGTAGCCCGCGCTGGGCTGCGGTGTACGTCGACAGCGGCAAGCCCGATGACGGCTATGACGACACCTTTGCGCTGGCGCAGAAGTACCGGGACGGGGGCTATCGCGACGGCATCGATCTGCTTTACGCCGCAGAGCCCGGGGGCATGCACAACGAAGACGCGTGGGCCCGTCGTCTGCCGGCGGCACTACGCTTTCTGTGCGCGGGCTGGTAACGCCCAACGCGGGCGGATAACCATCGCACTGCGCAAAAACAAAGACGCCCGCAGAGCGAATCTGCGGGCGTCTTGTTTGTCGGGGCGAGAGGATTTGAACCTCCGACTCCCTGGTCCCGAACCAGGTGCGCTACCAGGCTGCGCTACGCCCCGAGTCGTTCACCGACGAATAAAGCCGACGGTTGAGGTCCAAAAGAGCTACCCGACCTAGGGGGTCCCTGTCAACTAGTTTTCGTGCGGGGATGCCAGGTGAGCTCGACCTTCGAGTCATTGCCGGACAGGAGCAGCCGGGCTCCCTCGTCGGACAGCAGCATTCGGCGAACGCGGCGCTCGCGATACCAGGTCCCGTTGGTCGAACACAGGTCCATGGCATAGACCCTGCGTTTTTCAGCCAGCAGCAGCAGATGCAGGCGGGAGATCTGTCCGGACAGCACCTGCCGCAGCCCACGATCGAGGCATGACTCCGAGCGGCCGATAAGAACTCCGGCGTAAAGATCGGCCTCACCGATCTCTAGCGAGACCGCGCGCTGCTGTCGCTGCAAGGTCAGGCGCGCAAAGCCGGGGCTGGCCGGCAGGCCCATGACTCGCGAGGTAATCGATCGCGGCTCGGCAACTGCATCCTCCAGGCGTCGCGAGCGCGGCAGTACCGTGACATGCGTCAGCCGGTGCGAGGCCTTGACGCTCGGCGGATCATCGATCTCTTCTGGGGGCAGCTCGGCCTCGCTGGTGCGGAACGGCGGAAGCTCTTGGCCGTCTCCGAGGATGCCGCTCTTCTGATGGAATTCGGGGAGCGGGACACAGCCAAACGTCGTATCGCCGAGTCCCAAGAGCAGCGGCCCCATGACGCAGATCGACTGCCGAGGCTGACCATCAATGGTCGGGGGCTGGCCGGTGTGCAGGTCGAGCAGACGCAGCACCGGCGTGTTGCCGCCGATGACAAAGCAGCTTGCCAGCACATGCCGGTTGCTGATGCCCGCGCGCTTGGGCAGCTGCAGATCACACTGCTCGTGATAACCGACGACGGCGTAGCTCTCAGGAGAGGCCTCAAGATCAATCCAGCCAAGATCGCGGTCACGAACCCAGAACAGCCGATACCCCGTACGACATGCGGCAGGCTGGTGCAGCAGCAGACGGGAACCGAAGCGGTACTGATCGCGCAGCGTGGCCAGCAGAGCCTCCGAGGCCATCGCCGCACCGCCGGCAGAGTCGGCAGCCTGCGATGACGAGACGAGGCGCAGGTGGGGCTTGCCTTCCGGCGCCCGCTCCGCGCTCCCCAAGAGCCCCAGGTCCGGCTTGATGAGGGGCGTGCTGTCCTGCTCGTCAGAGGCCATCCCTCTCAGTATAGCGGGATTGGCCTGCGCGCCGGCGAGTTCCATTCTTGCGCGCGAAGCAGAGGCATCGACCACGCCCGCACGTCTAACGCAGACAGAGCGCGTATCAAACGCAGCCGCCCCGGACTCTGGAGGAAGTCCCGTCTCTACGGTTTTTGCAGCTTGGTGCAAAAGACAGGGAAAGGGGAGGCGAGGCGAGGCGAGGCGAGGCGAGGCGAGGCGAGGCGAGGCGAGGCGAGGCGAGGGGGGAGAGAGGGGAGAGCGGCGGTGGAGAATCGCGCCCCCAGCTAGACGCTAGGGACACTTCGAGCAGAGAGGCTAAGTGCCGCCGCCAGCGCAGCGGAAGTTGATGACCTTGCCCGGCGGGGGCGGCGCATTGCCCTTACGCCAAACACCAGCGACTACCGAGTCCTTGCAGACGTTCTCTTTGCTCTTCACTGCGCAGTAGCAGTCGTCTTTTTCCGGCATGCAGGCCGCGACAATCGCCGGATCGTTGATCGTCGGCTCCTTGGAGGCTGACCACGCGTCGCAGCACTTCGACGAGCAGGTAGGGAAGTAGACGTCGGGAATGCTCTGCGGGTTGCTCTCGTCAACATCGCCGACCATGCACTGCGGATGGCCGTCCTGCGTCTTGGGAATCGAGGGCAAGCAGTTGCCGACGAGCTTCTTCTGGATGGCCTTGGCGATCTTGTCGAGCGCCGTCGCGTAGGCATCGATGTCGCAGATGCTGACTTCCAGGACGTTGGGGTTGTTGTCCTTGTCCTTGCCAAACTGCCGCGCGAACTTCGACAGGCGAAGCTGGGCCTGCCCATAGATCGCCTGGTTGGCGGTATAGAAGCACGAAGCGTCTGCGCCGCCGGCTCGGTTTAGGTAACCCGAGGCATTGCCACCGGCGCCACGGCTGATCACAACCTTGCCGAGGTTCGCGCTGGCATCGATCTGCGGCTGGGTCCAGATGCCGCTGATCAGCAGCTTGTCCTGCGGCCGCAGCGTCGAGAAGAACTTGAAGTACTTCTCCGTCGGCTCCAGGTAGTTGTTCGGGCGCTCTTTGCAGTTCGTCTTCACGCCCGGCGTGTTCAGCGGCTGGTCACACTGAATGCTGCGCGCCAGGCAGCGATAATCGACGTTGTAGCAGTCGTAGCTGGCGTTGGGGTCGCCGTCTGCGCAGTCGCGAGTGTTGGGGTTGTTCTCGATGCGCTTGTTCATCTGCACCGAGCAGTCGTCTTCATCGGTGATGAAGATGACGGCGAGCACCGAGTTGGGGCGCAGGAAGCCTGCGTTCTCGGGGCGGTGACCGTCGAGAGCCCGACGCGCGCCTTCGAGCTGACCTTCGATACCGCAACCGCCATCGCCAACCAGGGCCATGCACTTAAATGCATTGATGGGGCCCTGGTCGATCATCTTGCCGGTACCGGGATCGAGCTTCAGATCCTGCGGCACGTTGGTGCGACCATCGATCTTCGAGATGTAGCGACGTCCATCGACGGGCACGAACTTGTCGTTGGCGCACAGCTCAGCGCAGGCATTGCGCGAGTCCGCCGTCGGCAGGCTGCGCGCCGTACACGGTAGGTTCTGCAGCACGCCATCATCGCCTTCGAACTCGTCACACTTGCCGATGTTGCCGCCCCACGGCTCACCGGGCCGCACGTTCGAGCCGATGTCCGAGGTCGCAATACCGACTTGATAGTTGGCACCGGTGCCATCAATGATCTTGATGAACTGCGGGATGGCGTTGGCCATCGCCTTCTGCTTCGGCGCCATCGACGGTGAGTTATCGATCAAGAAGAGGATGTCGACGTCCTTCTTGAGCCGAGTATCGAAGACATCGCCGGTGACCTGCGCCAAGCAGGCGTTGATCGCGGCGTTCTTCTCGGCCTGTGTGCCTTTTTCCGGCACCGGGCAGGGACTGCCGACCTGCGGGGCAGCACAAGCGCCCAACGAGAGCGCGAAGCCGCCATAGGCCAGCGCTTGCATAAGGGTGAAACGGCTCATGGACTCCTCCGTGTTTTTTTCGTCTGAATCGAGCGGTCACCGTCGTAGAGGCTGTGGCGGGACCAAAGTTGGGCGGAACGTATCACAAAGTCAGGCGGCGGATCATCTAGTTCGGTTTGTTCGCGGCGTCGTTTGGAGCGCTGCGGGTCGTCCGTTCTGGCCTAGCCGGTTTTGCCGATCTTGCAGGCCGTCGCGTTGGCCCTTTCTGACCCGAGTGCCGACCACGCTATTGCATGGCTTGCATGTGAACCTGGGACGATTGGGCAGCAAACCTTACAAAAGCGCGGCAAATTTTCTGCACCCGGCCACAAGGTCGTCGAAACTGGCAGTGATGGCTCCGCTCGCTCCTCGCGCTCTCGGCGATCTCCGCAGGCTTCCCAAAGTCGACAACGTGCTTTCGCAGCCGGATGTGGCGCGTCTGCTGGCTCGCTTGCCTCGCTGGGCAGTGGTTGCTGCGGTGCGCGCTGAGATCGCGCGCCGACGCGCCGAGCTAATGCAAGGGCAAGCCGGCGCACCAGCGGAGTCGCTCGACGAGGAGAGCGGCGGCGCGCCGATCCGTCTCGATGTCGATCGTATCGCGCAGGATGCCACGGGGCGCACGGCGCCCACGCTCCGCCCGGTACTCAACGCCACGGGGGTGGTGCTGCACACCAACCTAGGTCGGGCTCCGCTCGCGGCTGCGGCCTTGCAAGAGATCGGCGCGATCGGGGGTGGCTATCTGAACCTGGAGTACCGCCTAGACGAGGGGCGCCGCGGCAGTCGCCAAGATCACCTGCCGACCCTGCTGACCCAGCTAACCGGAGGCGAGGCCCATCTGGTCGTCAACAACAACGCCGCCGCCGTCCTGCTGATGCTGGCCGGCCTGTGCGAAGCAGGCGAGGTGGTCGTTTCGCGCGGTGAGCTTGTCGAGATTGGCGGCTCGTTCCGCGTGCCCGACGTCATGCGTGCTTCCGGCGCCCGCCTGCGCGAGGTAGGCACGACCAATCGCACCCATCTGCGCGACTACCAGGCGGCGATCTCGCCCCAGACCAAGGCGCTTTTGAAGGTGCATCGCAGCAACTTCGCGATCGTTGGCTTCGTCGCTGACGTGGCGCTGCCGGCGCTCTCTGAGTGTGCCCATGCCGCCGGGTTGCCCTGCCTGCTCGACCTCGGCTCGGGTCTCCTTGGCCACACCAACCAGCGATGGTGCGACCTGCCGATCGGCGAAGAACCCTCGGTGCAGTCAGCGCTCGCGGCGGGCTGCGATCTGGTCACCTACTCGACGGACAAGCTCCTCGGCGGACCACAAGCAGGCATTCTCAGTGGTCGCCGCGAGCTGATCGATCGGTTGCGCAGCCATCCGCTTCTGCGGGCTCTGCGCCCCGACAAGCTGACGCTCATCGCACTCGCGGCGACGCTGCGGCTCTATCGCGATGGACGCGCAGAGGAAATCCCAGCGCTGGCGATGCTGAGCACAAAAAAAACGGTGCTGCAGGCACGGGCCGAGCGCTTGCTTCAGCTGCTGTGCTCCTCGCCAGAGACCGGCCAGCCAGCGACTCAGTTTGAGCTGTTGCCGACGCGCTCTGCGGTCGGTGGTGGGGCCCTGCCGCTCGTTCAGCCGGAGAGTGTGGCGGTCTCGCCAGTGTGTTCGGCCAGCGAGAGTCGTGAGCTGGCCCAAAGGCTGCGCGCCGGAAAACCTGCCCTGGTCGCCCGGCTGTGCGATGGCCGCCTGCTGTGCGACGTGCGCACACTCCTCGACGCGGATCTGCCGGCGGTTGCTCAGGCCCTCCTCGCGGCGCTCACAGCGACGGGCCAGAACAAAGTGCCAGCTCTCGCCGAGGAGCGGCGCGCAGCGACGGACGAAGAGACCGATCTTGGCGCTGAAGAGCCCTGATGCCGCGTGATAATCTGACAACATGCCGAGGATTTATGCCGAAGCACCGGAGCTCGTCACCAGCCCCGATGGTACGTGGGCGGCCGCGCTAAGCCGGGCTCGGATCTTTCTTTATCCGCTCGACAGCACGCCTGAGATCTCGGTGTCGGATCTGAGCACGCGACCGAAGCTCAGCGACGACGATCGCCCAGCTCTCTCAGATGCCTACGCCAGCCTAGAGACCAGTGGAAGCGGGGGCCGCATCAGCTTCATTGGCTCCGATCGACTGCTGCACGTCTTTGTCGAGCACGGCCCAGCGGATGAAGGCGGAGAAGCGGCGGTCATTGCCGCTGAGCTCCTGAGCGTTCCCGATCTGAGGCCCATCGGCCCGCTGGTACGCGTCGGTGGCGCCCAGCGCATCGTCGGGATTGGCCCGGCCGGGGCCGTCGTCGCACCCCACGGCTCAGGGGCCGACATCATCTGCCTACGCGGCAATGAGCTGATCCTGCAGCGCACCTTTATGCGCAGCGAAGTCCGCGCCGCCATTCCCGGGCCGGATCGACGCTTCTTGCTTGAGCAGCGCGGCGGTTATGACGTCTGGGATATGCAGAGCCGCAGCACCGTGACGCGCCTCGTCCTCCAGACGCGACAGCCCCCCAGCCAGATCGGCTACGCGCAAGCCGGCAAGATGATCTGGGCCCTTTCCGCCGGCCCGCCGATTCACCTCGAAATCTTCCGCGCTTCTGATGGACGACGCGTCATGGAGATGGCGCAGCCCGGTCGCGGTATCGCTGCTGACAGTGCGCCGTCCCGCCTGATGATCGTCGGCGAAGAGCGCACCGGCCTCGCCTTTTTCGACATCGATCTGACAACCGGCGGCCTGCAGCACTACCCAGCCCCCAGCGGCTACGGCGCGCTGGCAAGCTTCGCGCTGCGACCTCGCGCATCGAGCCCCGAACTCCTCCTCTTGTTCGAAGGCGAGCACGAGGAAGCCGAGGTGGGCTTGCTGCGCCTGCGATTGCCGATCGCGCAGCCGCGCGGCGCTCTCGATGACGCCCCGCCTGCCGTGCCCGGCCGAACGCCCCGCACGCCCGCCCGTTCGGCCGTCGCCATCGCCAACGAGGCGGCGGACTTCGCTGGCCCACCGCCCCGTAATCGCATGGCCCGACCCGAGGTTCGTCCAGCCCGCGCACGAAGCGACGAGCGCTCGGCGCGTCTGGCCGTCACCGCCGACGATCGAGGGGGCCGTCCGGGAAGTCCCAACTCACAGCTGCCATCGGTCATCCTCTCCCCCGAGCTTAGTCAGGCGATCAGCCCTGACGAAGATGGCGAGACAGGGATCGTGCAGCTGCCCGTGTCGTCGCTTGGCGATCCCTCGCAACGAGCCATCGGCCGGGTGGGTGCCGCCCGCCGTCGGCGATACGACGAAATGCTGGCTCGCAGCTACGACGCCAACCAGACCTCTGCCACCTGGCACTGGGAGCTCCTGCGCTGGGCCCAGCTGTCGATCGATGCGGCCGAAGATCAGGTTCCGCTGCCCCCCGAGGGCGGCCCGCTGCAGCCCCTTTCCTCTCGCCTGCGCCTGACGCCTGTCGCGCAGAAGATCCTCTGCCTGCTCTTCGCTGGCGAATATCTTCTGGGGTCGCGTTCGGGTGGCATGCGCGTGCTTGAGATAGCGGCCTGCCTGTCGGCCATCTACGAAGAACCGACCGTGCTGGCTGAGCTGATTCCGAGCGCGCCGCTGCGTGCCCTGCGTCTGCTAACGGTGCGCCGCGATGGACGGTTGCGCCTGCAGCCCGAGCTCGGCCGCCTGCTCATGGGCCAGCCATGTCCAGAGCTGCAGCCGGCAAGCGGAGCTGAGCGCGAGGCCCTTGTCCCCGGACTCTATGGCTACGTGGGGCCGTTCAGCCGCATTTGCAGCGTCCTTTTGCGCCATCCTGTCCTCCGCGTCGATGCCCTCAACGAAACGCAGCCGCTGGTCGCGCTGGAGCGGGCCCTGGAGCGCGCTCTTCTTCACGACGCTGTGCTGATCATGGATGGTCTCGCCGGGTTGTCTTTTCCGGCATTCAGCACACTGTCGCTACTACCTAGCTTGCGGCCGCTGCTCGCGAACCCACGCGTACCCGTGATCGTTTGCAGTATGGCGGATACGCTCGCGGTCCTCGGCCTCGCAAGCCGTCCCCTGCCTCCGGGAACGCTCGTCGAGCTTGGGGGCGCCCCAGCCCCGCTCGTGCCCAGTGCACCGTTGCCGGCTGGAACAACCTGGCGCGGCCCACTACTGCCAGTGAGCGCGACCTTCCACGATGGCCCCGGCCAGAGTGGGCGTATCGAGCTTGCCCCGGTCGCCGATCGCCGATCAGCGATCGTGATTGGCCCAAGCGCGACCCCAGAGGCGTATGCCACCGCTGCCTACCTGGCCGCTCGCGATGGCGCCGTCTTGGCTCTCGATGCCGAGCTCTCGCAAGTCCGCGCCTTGGTCCTGGCGATGCTCCTGCGCCAGATTCCTGTGACGCTGACGGCTACCCCAACCGGGGGCGGTGGCCATCTGGGGAGCGGGGTGGCACCGGCCTGGCCAGCGGTCTTGGCTCCCTTTGCCCCCACCTAGGTCACGGGCCGATTCCCTGGGCCTACGATGCGACTCTAGAAAAGCGGCTAGCCGGCATTTTGGATAGTCGCACTTTCCCTGTCGCGATCCTGTAGAATGGCTGGCGACAATACTTTTTCAGGACGGCGACCATTGAACGGCGCAAGCATGTTTGAACGGACTTGGGACATAGCCATCCAGCTCTGCCGGATGGGGCGAGTGCAAGGTAGGCGATTTGCGGTCGGCGTCACGCCACTCAAGTCGCGCGAGAGCGACTCTGAGATACCGCGCTGGGCCGTGATGGGCCTCGATGGCTCGGCGGTATTCCTCGCTCCCCCCGATGATGAAGCCGAGTCCGGAGCCCTGTTTACAGTGGCCCGCCGCTTCGTCGAGCTGGAGGACGCCTATCAGCGCGGCATCGAACCCAACGAGCACACCGTTGAGGCACGACGCACGTTCCGCGACAGCCTCCGCGAGTGGGGCCTGATGGACGAGCAGGGCCGCGTACTCAAAGCGTTTGAGTACGATCCCGAGCCGCTTCTTGGCTATGTCGTTCGCGTCGGCGACGTGTACGCCTACGGCATTGTCAAACAGTCGGCACTCAGCGAAGGCACGATCTCGCCCAGTGGGGCCTGCGAGACGTCCGATGAGGCGCGCCGCAAGGCCAGCGAGTTGCTGATGCTGGCGCTGATGCGCGGCGCCACGGTCATGGGCATGAATGGCGTCCCCGCCGTGATCGACCTATCGGCCGACGCTGACGACGACACCTAGTTTCCCCCGCTCCCCCGCCGCAGCCTCGGCCGCAGCATCACGGCCGCAGTCCCGCCCGCCATTCGCTCCCCAAAAACACCAAAGCCCCCGTTCCCGCACCGCTTTCGCAGCGCGTGAATCGAGGGCTCCGAGAGGCGCAGAGCGCTTGCTTACTTCTTGCGCGAGCTGCCGCCGGCCAAGTACTTCATCAGGCGCTTCTCGCCCACGGTGTGGATCTTGTTGTCGCCCACGAGCTCAGCGAGCGGCTGACGCAGCTTGTTGGCCAGCTCAGCGCGGTCGATGCCGATGCTCGACAGCTGCTCGGCGCTAATCGCGCGGGCAATGTCGTTGCGATTCAGGCCATCCTTGTTGGCGCCCAGCACGCCCGTGATCGCGCCCTTGAGCGCGGTCTTCTGGCTATCCGTCAGGCGCGTGCGCTTGCCGGGGCGGCCTTCCTTAGCGGCCTTCGTCGTGCTCGTTCGGCTGCCGAGCAGGGATTCCGCAAAATCGACGACACCCAGCGTGGCCACAACCGCCCAGATATCCTTGTTCTGCTTCAGGCCGTTGAGGAACTGTTCCACCGTCACGCGATTGTTCGGATGCAATTTGCCGAAGGTGGCGAGCGCTGCCATGCGGCGCAGATCTTCATTTTGCGCACGTAGCTCCTGCTCAAAAAGGCTGTCAAGTTCGAGACCGGCTGAGGGGGAAGCAGGGGACTTCTTTGGGGCCATCTGGACGATCCTCCGTTTGTCGCGATACACGGCATTAGGCAGAGTGCTTAGTATCCTTCGATTTGCTGCCGTTCTGATGCCGTTGCTCGCTACGTGTGTTAACGAACGAATTAATGGATAACTCACCAAGTTGATAAGGGCAATGGTTTTTTAGAAAAAAATAATTGTCTGTGTAGGTTTCTATCCGACGCAGCCGCATCTGCCAGTTGGGCGACGATCGTAGCGCTCGCGTGTTCGGTATCCGAATGACTGCCGATGACCAATGTGAAGCAGAGGAACTGTGGCAATCCCGCTAGTTACGTAACAACCACAGCGCGGTATGCATCGTATCCCCCGTCTCAGGTTGCAGTAGCAAACGACGGACACGCGATGTTACGGTTGGTTCGACACCATTTGCGATGCGTATCTTTCGCCCTATCGCGGCGCTCTACCTAAGCTTCCCCTTGATCCTGCTCGCTGCCCTGGCGCTGGCGCGCTACTCGTATCATACGGCGCAGCAGCTGGCGCAGAGCAGCGAGGACTCGGTGCGCCAGACCTTGGCGGCCCTCGGCGATCAGACCCGCAGCCGCGTCGACACCTTTATTATCGACTCCGATCGCACACTGTTTAACCTCGTTGATCTAGAGCATTTAGGTCAGTTTGAAAAGCGTTGGTCTGAGATTGTGCGTCTGTCGAACGCGATCGAAGCCGCAATTGTGCTTGATGAACGGCTGCAGGTGGTCAAGGGCGGGTATGTCTTCAAGCGACGTAACCGCCAGGAAGCCGACGCCTTCCTGCGTCTTTTTACTGAAAAGGTTCTGCCAGTGTTGCCGCTGGCTGAGCTGAGCCCGGATGCCCACCGCCACCTGCACACGCAGTACGACGGCATTGAGTACCTGCTGAGCTACATCAAGCGCTACGACAAAGAAAACAATCGAGTGTTCTTTATCGTCCTGCGCGTCAATCTCGACTACATCACAGGAACCCTGCTGCCCGAGTTCATCGAGCCAATCGGTGACCGCGGGGTCGTCGGAGTGATCAACGCCCGCGGCGATGTCGTCTATGGCCAAGCGATCCGCGAGGTCGATCGCTACTTATACGACCGCAACTTCGAGAGCACGCTGTACCGCTGGCGACTGCTGATGGCCAAGCGCGATAGCGATCGTCTGCGGGCTCGGGCCGAGCGACGCCGACTGTCTGATATGACGCTGATCGGGCTCATGCTCGGCGTCATGGTGCTGGGCTCGGCGTTTCTTATCTACGGCATCTCGACCGAGCAACGGGTGGCGGCCCTCAAGTCGGAATTTATGAGCAATGTCAGCCATGAGCTCAAGACTCCGCTATCGCTGATTCGGATGTTTGGCGAGCTGCTCATGCTCGGCAAAGTGAAGACGCCGGAAAAGGGTCGCGAATACGCGGCGATCATTACGCGCGAGTCAGAGCGCCTCTCGCGCCTGATCGACAACGTGCTCGACTTCTCTCGCATCGAACGCGGCAAGGCAGCCTACGAAATGAAGCCCGGCGATCTCAGCGAGGTGGTCGAGCGAGCCCTCGACTTCTTCCGCTACCGCCTAGAGCGCGAGGGACGTCAGCTTGAGGTCAGCCTGCCGCCGCAGGTGCCGATCTCGATGCTCGATGAAAACGCGCTGACCTTGGTGGTGCTGAACCTGGTCGATAACGCCATGAAGTATGGCGGCACCGCCCCGATCGGCGTCACGCTGCGCTACGACGACAAGCGGCGCGAGCTTCTGCTTTCGGTGCGCGATCAGGGCATGGGCATTGCGCCGGAAGAACAGCGCAAGGTCTTCGAGCGCTTCTACCGCACGCGAACCGTTCGCAACACCAACATCCGCGGATCGGGGATCGGCTTGGCCCTGGTCAAGCACATCACCGAAGCACACGGCGGACGGGTCCGGGTCGACAGCATCGTCGGTCAGGGCTCGACATTTACCGTCACCCTGCCGGTCCGCGAACCCAGCATCCCAGCCGATGCTGCCGAAGCCGTGGAGGCACTACCGGATCGCGACGTTCCGCCGCCCGACGAAGCCGGCCCGCCCGATGAGACGCCCAACCCGGCCGCGGCGGTCGCCGAGCCCCCGTCCGCGCTGACGCCCGATGCGGCTGCTCCGGCGCAAGACGACGAGCCGAACGGAACGCCAGACAAGGTAAAATCGTCGAAGGCTGCCCATGGCTGAGCGCAAGAATGTTCCTCCCCCTGCCCCATCGTCTCCCGCGCCGGCGGCCAGCCCCGGCAGTGGTGCCGTCGGGGAAAAGCCCAGTGCCACCTCGCCGAGCGGAGCCGCAGCTAGTGCCTCGACCGGCCCGCTGTCGGGAGGCCCGGCGCGCGGCCGCATCCTGCTGGTCGAGGACGAGCCCGACATCGTCCGCGGCCTCACCGATGTCCTGGAATTCGAGGGCTTTGAAGTTGTCGCCGCCCCCGATGGTCGCAGCGGTGTACGCGAGATGTCGGAGCGCGGCGCCGATCTGGTGATCCTCGACCTGATGCTGCCCGACATCAACGGCTATCAGGTCTGCGAGCAGATCCGCACCAGCAACCAGCTTGTGCCGATCATCATCCTCACCGCTCGCGGTCAAGAGCTCGACAAAATCCGTGGCCTGGAAGCCGGCGCCGATGACTATGTCACCAAGCCGTTCTCCATCGGAGAGCTCCTGGCCCGCATCAAGGCCATCCTGCGCCGCCTGCAGCGCGCCCAGCCAGCCAGCCAGCCCGATGTGCTGACGATTGGTAGCTGCCAGATCGACTTCAAAAAGCACACGCTGACCAAGAATCGCAAGACCCAGACCCTGACCTTCTATGAAGTCGAGCTATTGAAGATGATGTACGAGCGCGAAGGTCAGCCGGTATCGCGCGACGAGATCCTCGACAAGATCTGGGGCATCGAGGCTTATCCCTCGAACCGCACTGTCGATAACTTCGTCGTCAAGCTGCGCAAAAAGCTAGAGGACAACCAGCACCACCCACGCCACATCCTGACCGTCTATGGCTTCGGCTATAAGCTCGTGCCCTAGGCGTGGGCTCCTGCGCCCCTGCCCTCTTCCCTCTGATGTCAGTCGCTGAATCGCTCACCGCTGCGCACTACTTCACCCCGGGACTGGCTCGCTTGCCCTGCCCGGGTGCCGCAGCGCTGCTGCCGCACGTGCAGCGCCTGCTGAGCGAAAAAGGATTTCTGCAGACACCCCAGCCGCTCTCCGAGCTGCACCGGGTGCTGCCGCCATCTGACACGATACTCGACGAGAACTACTTCAACGCGGTGACGCGTGCCTTCTATGTTCAAGACGATGCCCTGCACGCCGCTTACTACCAGCTTCTGCGTGAGCTACGGCGCGATCACCTGCGGCAAGACTTCGTCTTTCAGCGCGCACCGATCTTTCGCTTTCACTTTCCCGCACCGTTTGTCGGCAAGCTGCGCACCCGCAGCGGCTTCGGCCTGCAGCACCACAGCGATACCTTGGGCGGCCATCCGTTCGAGCTGCTGCAGGGTTGGCTGCCGCTCACCGACTGTGCTGGCCCGACTGCGCTGCACGTCGCACCGCTCCCTGACAGCGTCGCCATCTTGCAAGAGGTGCATGCACTGCTTGGCCACGATGACGCAGCCTTCCGCGCGGGTCTGGATCAGTTCTATGCCCTGCGCGATCGCGAGCCTGGGCTGCAGCGCGCCCTCATTACAGCGTGTCAGCCGCAGGCGATGTCGCTGGGCGAGGTGCTGCTCTTCGACCCACGCTGTGTGCATGGCGGCGTCGAAAACAACAGCGATCGCACGCGGGTCAGCCTGGACTTTCGGCTGATGCCGCTTCCGGTGTACGAGCGGTTTATCGCTTCGCCACACAGCGGCCAGCACCCCCGCTTCCGTCGCGGCGATATCTTCCACAGCGAAACGATCGATCAGCTGTAGCTACTGCGAAGGAACCGAAGGCGCGCTGGTCCAACCCAGCCAGTGCTGCCGCCCGGGGAGCGGGGCCAGCGCCTGATCGATCGCGAGGAGCAGCGGCCGAACGCTATCGGGTTGACTGGCGGACAGCGCGACGTTTTCCAGCCGACTCGCGCTGGCTAGCTCAGTCAGCTCGCTCAAGCGTCCCCAGCCCGCCGGGTCCAAGCGATCGACCTTGTTCCAGACCAGCAGGCGAGGTTTTTCAAAGAGCTCCATCTCGCGCAGCAGGCGCTCGACCGAGTCGCGATGGGCCAGCACGGCCGGGTCGCTGGCGTCGAGGACGTGCAGCAACAGATCGGCTTCGTGCAGCTCTTCCAGCGTTGCGGAGAACGCCGCTTTCAGATCCGCGGGCAGGTCGCGAATAAAGCCCACGGTATCGGTCAGGATCAGCTCGCGTTCGTCGGGAAAACGCATACGGCGGCTGGTTGGATCCAGCGTGGCAAAGAGCTGATTGGCGACCAGCACCTGGCTGTACGAGAGCGTATTGAGCAGCGTCGATTTGCCGGCGTTGGTGTAGCCAATGATGGCGATGACCGGCAGAGCGCGGCGCTGACGCTGCTTGCGACGCTCGGCGCGCTGTCGCGACAGATCAGCGATGCCTTGCGACAGCAGCGTGATGCGCTCGCGGGCGCGGCGACGATTGATCTCCAGCTTGGTCTCACCCGGA
Source organism: uncultured Myxococcales bacterium (assembly GCA_937952145.1). Taxonomy (GTDB): domain Bacteria; phylum Myxococcota_A; class Polyangia; order Palsa-1104; family JAEUJZ01; genus JAEUJZ01. The sequence goes on along the minus strand of CALFYE010000303.1, from coordinate 14,156 downwards.
CCACGGCCGCCAATGCCACCGGTCAGGCGCGACATCATGGTGTTCTTTTCGATGAGTCGCGGCAGGGCGTAGCGCAGCTGAGCCAGCTCGACCTGCAGCTTGCCGTCGCGGCTGTGCGCATGCTGAGCAAAGATGTCGAGGATCAGCATGGTGCGATCGATGACCTTAAGCTCGGTCACATCGGCGATGGCGCGGGCCTGGGCGGGCGTCAGCTCGGGATCAAAGACCAGCAGCGTGGCATCGTGCTGCAGCGCTCGCAGCACCACCTCGTCGAGTTTGCCGCGACCGAGCAGGAAGTGCGGATCGGGCTCAGCGCGACGCTGAGTGATGACATCGACGACCTGCAGTCCAGCCGTGCGGCAGAGCTCGCGCAGCTCGGCACCGCGGGTCTCAAAGTTCCAAGCGGCATCGATGGCCAAGGCCGCCCCGGGCAGCGTGGGCAGCGCAGGAGTGGCGCCCGGGCTACCCGGACTGCCGACGGCCGAAGGATTGCGTCGCGCCCCCGACCGACCGCGCGAGGGCGGACACAGGACCTGAACGACGAGCGCGCGCTCGGAGTCGTCATCGATGAGGCGCGAGGCGGCGGCACTGCGCTGCAGCTCGTCTTCAAGCGCGCGGATCAGCTCATCAAAAGGTTGCTCGCTCTCGCCCCGCTGAGCGGAGACCGGCGGTAGCTCGCGCCATAGACGCTCGTCCGCGTTCGGTGGTAGGAGGTGCGCCATGTACAAGCGCCCCGGCAGTCCCCCCGGCGTCATGGCGATGGCGGCGACGAGATCCAGGCGCAGCTTGGCCAAGTCCATCAGGTCATCGCGCGTCAACGCTTCCGCTCGCAGGTGGGTGTGCACTAGGCGCAGACCACGCAGGCGTCCCCGGCCAGCGCGATGGCGTCCCAGGTCCGGCAGGAACAGGCGGTGGGGATCCCCGACGATGACATGCGTCACGTTGCCGCTGCGATCGATCAGCACGCCGACCTGGCGGCCGACTTCGCGCGAGCACTCACAAAGAAACGCTGCGAGCTCGTCAGAGACCACCTCGTGACTGGCCATCCGACGCCGATAGATGCGCTCCAGCATGTGCTGCTGGCTGGGCTTTAGTCCGCTGAGATTGCCGTGTAGAACTTGCATGCGCTGGAGGTTGGGGACGAGCCTGCGGGTGATGACAGGGGTGATGCCGAGCGGGAACGACGACTATCGCTCAGGCTGGACAGAGGCGGCGGGCGCGGGATGGGAAGGCTCGCTCTTGGGGCCCACCTCGTCGGAAGCCGCGGCAGTGTCGCCGACCTCGGGCGCAAAGGAAAGAGCGAGTGACACCTGGCGCGCTGGGCCCACTGTGACTATCGGCATGCCCATCCCGCTCGCCGCCGGCAGGGGTCGGAGCGGAATTCCCCCCGGCCCGTAAAGCACAAGCCGCCGCAGGTCGGCCTGAATCGTGCGGTGATCTGGGTTGGCAAGCCGCAGCTGCACGCGGATCGGCGCTCCCGTCGCGAGCCGGCCGGCATCCATCGGCGGCGCGGACACCGCGACACGCAGCCCGGCAAACTCAGCGGGTGGACGCAACCCGCCAGCCGGTGCCAACGCCGCCCCGGACGGAGCGACCTCCGGGCGGTGGGGGGGCCGCGCTGCGGGCTCGTGGCGACCAGTCGAGGACGGCGCAGCCGGGAGGAGTCTGGTCGAAACTTCAGTTGAGCGGAAACCCCAACCCGACAGCCCCCAAATCCCGGCGAGCGTCAGCGCGAAGAGCCCCAGAGCCCCCACCAGGAAAGCACGCGAAGGCGAGCTGCGGCTTGGCGCGGCGGGAGTCGGGCGACGATACCAAGTCGGTGACAGCGAGACCGGCGCCGCCGCGAACGGCGCAAGGCTGGGTGGCAGCGCCGCCAGACCATCACCCGTGCTCTCGCCCCAGTCGGTCTCTAGTAGATCGACACGGGCCGGCGGACAGTGGCGCGCCACCACCTCGCCGATAGCAGCCACGCGTGATAGCGGTGCCGAGAGCTCAAAGGCCAGCGCCTGCAGGCCGCTGTGCAGCGCGCCGAGGGATAGGCGCTGCTCGGACTGTCGCTGAAGCGCGTGACGGATCAGGCGAGCGCAGCTCGGTCGCGCGAGCGTCGCGGCTGGCAGGAGCTGACGCAGCAGCGTGGCCAGGGCGTACACGTCAGCGGCTGGCGACAGCAGGCGCTCAGACAGGCGGAGCTCTGGGGCGAGCGTCTCATCGTTGCGACTGCTGCCCGCGGTCGGAGCAAACGCCAGGAGCTGCACGCGACCATTCCAGCCGATGAAGATGTTGCTGACGTGGATCCGGCCGTGTCCCAAGGCACGCAAGTGGCGTCGCCGTTGTGCTTCTACGAGGTAAAGGACCGCGCGACAGAGGCTTTGGATCACCTGCACCGACCACCACGGCGGAAGCTCGCCGGGTGCAGCCCGCGCCACGGTCGCCATGTCGACACCTTCGCTGGCCTCACTGATGGCGTAGGCACTCCGCGAGTCGGCCGCCCCGATGGTAATCAGCGACAGCAAGTGGGCGTGATGACTGCCGCGGACGCGGGCCGCCGCAGCACCTTCGCTGCCGAGCTGGCTGGCAGGAAACCAATCGACCAGCACAGAGCGGTCCGGCAGACCCCCCTCTCCGCGCCACAGCGCACGTCGCCGCACGCGCGGAGTATCGGCTGTCGCGGGGCTCAGTGTGCGCGGAGTCGTACCCGAGCTGGCGACCAATCCGCTCGCCCCTACCTCGCGACCCGATCCCGCCCAACCGGCGCTCATCACCGTCGGTAACGAGCCAAGGCTAGCCCACCCTGGGGCCCCCCCGCGGGCTCCTCCAGACCCGCCAGTTGGCGAACCCAAGGCGGCGCCAGGCGATTCCACGGGCCCATCAGGAAGCCAAAGGCGCGGCGGCAAGGCCATGAAAAAAAGTATACGCGAGGCAGCGTGCTCAGCCTCGAAAACATGCGCTGTACCTGAGAGGCGCCAGTCGTTTAACATGCCAGGTAAGCCCCTCGATCCGCGCCCTCTTTGATAGGCCCCCTTTAGGAGCTCACATGCTCGGGACTAGCTTGCACACTAGCCATCTGCCTCGTGGTCGTAGTCGCTCCCTCGCCGCAGCAGCCTTCAGCTCGGTGGCAGCCATCGCCAAGGCGGAGCCAAGGCCGGTGCCCCACCGACGCAGCGGGCTCTTCGCACGGCTGTCGTTCCTGTCGCTCCTATTGCTGCTCGCCGCGGCGGGCTGCGGCAACGAGACCGCGATGGTGCTGTCGGTGCGACCGCCGCCCGGCGTCGCGCTCTCGCAGTACGCCATCACGGTGCAGGATCGCGACACCCGCCAGATCGTGTATCAGTCGGGCATTCAGCCGCTCGGAGGCACCGCCGCGGGGCGGGATCTGAATAGCGAACCGCTGCGCGTCGGCCTCAAGCTGGGCAAAGCGACGACCTATCTGGTCCACGTGCGCGCTGCCACCTCCGCCTTGGCTCCTGACGGCACCATCCCGACGGCGCGCGAGTCCGAGTATTTCTATGCCGGCTTTGTCCGCGTCTCGGGCACGACGGAACAAGAGGCCGGCCTGCTAGAAGTGAAGCCGGAGTTCGATCGCGACTTCGACCACTTCCCCGACGCTATGCCATGGCAGGCGGCCAACGACGCGGCCCGTGCCCGCTACCAGACGCAAGCCGAGCTCCTTGACTGTGTCGACCGCGATCCGGCCCCCGGTGAGCCAGCACTGGCCGTGCCCTACTACGCGGTGCAGATCAATCCGCTGGCCCAGCCCAAGTGTGGCCTGGCCTTCGACATCGCCTGCGGCGATAAGCCCCAGATGTGCGCCGACAAAGATGGCGACGGCGTCACCGAAAACCTCGACTGCGACGACGGTGATGCTCGCCGCTTCCCTGGCAACGCGCGACCGCGCAACTGCTGCCAGTGCACCGACCGCAAGAGCTGCGCCACCAACCACAGCAAGCTCACGGATCTTTCGCAGTGTCAGCCGGCGCGCTGTGACAGCGACTTTGACTTCAACTGCACCGGCACCGTAACGCCATGCTTTGTCGATGATGACTGCGACGGCTATTCGCCGAACGATCCCGTGGCCAGCCTGCGGGACTGCGATGACACCAACGCGCTCGTCCATCCCGGTGCGGCCAAGAACTGCGCCGACTCCAGCAAGGACTGGGCCTGTGATGGCGCCCCCACGGCCGGCTGTGTCGCCTGTGACCTCGACGGAGACGGCTTCCAGCGCAGCGACGCCGCCAACGGCTGTCCTAGTGTGGGCTACACCAAGGCACTCGACTGTGATGACAACGACCGCGGTGTCTTCCCTGGCTCGACCAGCTTCGAAGGCGTCGATCTGATCACCCGCGACCTGCGGGCAAATGAAGGCGGCGGCTCGGTAGCCGCGGCGCTACGTGGCCTGTGTCGCAATCAAGCGGCGACGTTCCAGACGACCTTGGTCGCGCAAGATGCCGACTGCGATGGCACCGCGCGACGGGGCTGCCCTAGCGCAGCATGTGACGTCGATGGTGACGGCTTCCCCAACACCAATGGCGGCTGCAATCCGCAGGGCTATCCCATCGACTGTAACGACAACAACCCGCAGATCTTCCCCGGCGCCCCCGAGAAGTGCGGCGATGGCATCGCCCAGGGCTGCGTCGCCGATCGGCCCTGCATGAATGACGCCGACAAGGACGGCTATCCCGCCGACTACGACTGTGATGACAGCAACCCCAACGTCCGTCCCTTCGCGGCTGAAAAGTGCAACGGCATCGACGATGACTGCGACGGCCTGATCGACGAAGGCAACCCCGACCTAACCGGCGCGCCGCTGACTAAGAGCTACACCGTCGGCACCACCACCCGCATCGGCATCACCACCTGCTCGGACGACACCGATGGCGAGTGCGGCAAGGCCGATGCCACCACCGGGGCGCTGTCCGGTCGCTGCGTCTGTACCGGCGTGCTCATCACCTCGACGCAGGACCCTGTGGTTGGAAAGCGCGTGCAGTGCCCCGGACAGATCAACGGCGCCGGGCTAGGTCCCAAGTGCGTCGGGGCCAAGCAGCCCAGCAAGCAGACCTGTGACGCCGACAATCCACGCGACGATGACTGCAACGGCTCGAACGACGATCCCACCGGCGCAAACCTGCTGGAAAAAAACGACCCCTGTGGCATCACCCAGGGCGAGTGCCGCACCGGCGTGGTCACCGGCTGCGACCGCAGCGCGCCGAACGCCTTCGCCAGCGTGCCCGGCTACCCGTCGAGTAAGCGTTTCCTGCGCTGCTCGGCCGCGGCGATTCCGCCCACTACCGAGATCTGCGACACCAAGGACAACGACTGCGACCTGCTTACCGACGAGAGCTGCACCCTGGGCGGCGCGACGACGCCCAGCTGCTGCTTGCTATCGATGCTGCAGTGCGTCGATCTGGCGAACAATTTCAGCGCCTGCGGTAACTGCACCAACGCCTGCTCCACGCTCACCGCGACGCAGTGCCAGGGCGGTAGCTGCAAGTGCGGCAGCAACCCGTTCTGCACCGGCACCAAGCCGTTCTGCAACAGCACTCAGCTGGCCTGCGTGCAGTGCTTGGCCGATGCGAACTGCTCGGGCACACCCGCCACGCCGAAGTGCAAGAACCAGACAAGCTGTGTGCAGTGTGTAGGCAGCGTCGACTGCACCACGACTGGTGCGCTGGCCTGCGACACCGGCAGCAATACCTGCGTCGAGTGCATCGACAACACCACGTGCACCGCCCCCGGCAAGACGCACTGCAACACCACCACCAAGAAGTGCGTCCAGTGCACTGCCGACGCGCAGTGCAACGCAGGCGAGCAGTGTGATCCCGGGACCAATACCTGCGTCGACTGCTACAACGACGCCGGCTGCGGCGCCGGCCAGCACTGCCGTACCGACACCAAGGCCTGCGTCGATTGCACGACCGATATGCAGTGCGCCATCGATCGACCGGCGACCCCCAAGTGCAACCAGAACACCAACAAGTGCGTGCAGTGCAACATGAAGAGTGACTGCACCGGCTTTGGTGCCAACTATCAGTGTGTGAACAATGCCTGCGTGCAGTGCACCATGGATGCCCACTGTGGCGGCACCACGCCGTTCTGCAACGCGGCGACCAACACCTGCGTTGGCTGCTTGACCAACCTCAACTGCACCACCTCGGCGACCTCGCGCTGTGATGCCACCAGTCACACCTGCGTCGAGTGCGCGGCCGGCAGCGACTGCACGCACATCGCGGGCAAGCCGCAGTGTCTAGCCGGCACCGGCTGTGTCGGCTGCGTCAACTCTTCAACCTGTGCGGGCGCGGTCGCCCCGATCTGCGATAGCGGCACCATGTCATGCCGGGCCTGTGGTGGCAGCGGCGAGTGCGACAGCAAGAACCCCAACACGCCCGTCTGCGTCACCGCCGGCGGCATGGCCGGAGCCTGCGTGGTCTGCAGCACCTCGACGCAGTGCACGGTCGCTGCCACGCGGCCGATCTGCGACACGGTGAACGGCGACTGCCAGCCCTGCGCCAACAACCCCGAGTGCGAGAGCCGCAGCATCAACACGCCGGTCTGCCAGACGGCCGGCGGCATGATGGGCGCATGCAGCCAGTGCAGCGCCTCGACGCAGTGCAACATTTCAACGAAGCGACCGATCTGCGACAGCATGAATGGCGACTGCCAGGCCTGCATGACCAACACCGAGTGCGATGCCCGCAGCGCCATGACGCCGAAGTGTCTGGGCGATGGCTCTTGCGACAAGTGCGCGATGGACACCGACTGCAGCGGCTTTACCAGCCGCACGCACTGCGAGACCGTGGGTGGGGCCTGCGTGCAGTGCCTCAACTCCTCGCACTGCGGCATGACGACGCCGATCTGCGCCGCTACCGCCTGCCGCGCCTGCGCCAACAACCCCGAGTGCGACACCCTCGATCCCGCCACGCCGCACTGCAACGTCGACGGCTCGTGCTCGATCTGCGTCGTCGATGGCGACTGCGCCGGCATCAATGGTCGCACCCACTGCAACACGCTCGGTGCCTGCGTTGAGTGCAACATGGACGCCGACTGCAGCGCCTCGGCCGCCGGTCACCTCTGCGATCCCGGCATGATGCTGCCCTATCGCTGCGGCTGCACGATGGACACCGACTGCAACGCCGGCCTCACCTGCAACATGACCACCCACCTCTGCGAATAGCGCGAGCGTCCGATCGGCGCTCGCCGTCTGCATCCCGCCCTCGGTCCTATCGACTCCCGCTACGTCGCGCTCGGCACCATCCACAGCCCGTTTTTCGGCCGCAGCGTCATCAACGGGACCGGCTCGACCGCCGGCTGATCGGCGGCGGGGCGTAGGCGAACGCGCGGCAAAAGCGTCGCCAGGATCAGCTGCGCTTCGACTATGGCAAAGACGTTGCCGATGCACTGCCGCGGGCCGGCGATAAACGGGAAATAGGCACCGCGCGGAATGCTCTCCCTGCGCCCGGGGGCGAAGCGCTCGGGCTCGAAGCGCAGCGGGTCTGGCCACAGCGCCGCCAAGCGATGCGTCACCCACGAGCTGACCAACACCATCGATCGCGCCGGCAGCCGATAGCCATCTAGCTCATCGTCGCTGACCAGGCCTCGCGTCGTGCAGTACACCGGCGGATACAGCCGCATAGACTCTTCGATGACCATCTTGAGGTACGGCAGATTTTCCAGATCGCTCATCGCTGCTGAGCGGCCCCCCAGCCCCGCGGCAAGCTCGGCCCGCAGCCGCTCTTCGACCTCGGGATGCTGCGACAAGAGATGCAGCACCCAGCTCATCGCCACCGCGGTGGTCTCATGACCTGCAACGAAGATCGTCGACACTTCATCGCGCAGCTGAAGATCGCTCATCCCCTCGCCGGTCTCGGGATCGCGAGCGCTGATCAGCATCGACAGCAGATCAGAGGTCTGTGAAGCAGCGCCACGGCGTCGCGCAATCAGCTCGTAGAGCGCGCCATCCAAGAGCGCAAGGGCCGCGCGATAGCGACGGTTCTCTCCAGTCGGCAGCCACAGCGGCGGCGCCCAAAGTTTGAGGATGCGGCGCGTGGTGAGTTCGTTGAGGACTGAGAAAGCCTCTGCCGCCTGCGCCCCCTCGCGCTCGGCATCCGCCCCCAGCAGCGTCGTGCACACGATCTGCATGGTCAGCCGCGTCATCTCTTCCGCGACATCGATCGCTCGACCGGCAGCGGCGCGCAGGCGCTCGGCACACTCGCTCGCGGCGGCGACCATGGCCGTCCCAAAGCCGGCGATGCGTTCGCGATGAAAGGCCGGCTGTGCGATGCGGCGCTGACGCAGCCAGAAGTCTCCTTCACTGACCAAGAGCCCGTCGCCCAGCACCGGTCGCAGCCGCTTGTAGCTGGGGATATTGCGGCCGTACTGCTTGGGGTGGGCGAGCACGTGCTGGACGTACTTGGGCAGGGTCAAAAGGTAGGCCGTCGCGACGCCCATCGGCAGCTCTACCACCTCGCCAAGCTGGCCCATTTCGGTCAAGAGACGCAGCGGATCGCGCACGAAGTCAGGCGCGACCCCGAACAGGCCGCGGGTCGGCGGACGGGCAGGCACTTTCGGACCAGACGAGACGGACGCAGCAGACATCAGAACCACCTCTGCCCTCAGCGTACCGCGCGGCCTGCCGCCCCAGGCAAGCGCTATCGCGCACGGGACGGGCGCCTCGTTCGCGACCTCGCTCACCCGTGCTATGACGGCGGCGCGGGAGGTCCCACGTGTCGATCTACATTGCCCTTTTGCGCGCCATCAACGTCGGAGGCACAGGCAAGCTGGCGATGCGCGATCTTGTCGCCCTGTGTCAGCGGGCTGGCTTTGCCGACGTCCGAACCTACATCCAAAGCGGCAACGTCATCCTGTGCAGTCCGGCGCCCGCTGCGCAGGTCCAAGCCACGCTGCAGCAGGCCGTTTCGCAGGCGGTCAAAAAGCCGATCGGCGTCTTCCTGCGCACGCCCGCCGAGCTCGTCGACGTGCTCGCCGCAAACCCGTTTCCCGAGGCACCGGGGAGCCGCGTCATCGTCTTTTTTCTCGACGCCGCCCCACCCCGCGAGGCCCTCGAACAAGCCAAGGGCCAAACCAGCGAACAGCTGATCCTGCGCGGGCGCGAGCTCTACATCCACTACCCCGTGGGCCAGGCCGAGTCGCGCCTCAAGCTGCCGCTCTTCGAACGGGGCACCGGACGCAACCTCAACACGATCGAAAAGCTGGTTGAGCTAGCCGAAAAGTCCGACTGACCGGCGACCGCCAGCCCCAGCCTCCGCTCCCCGCATCAGAGCCGCAGGGCTAGCGCAGCGCCAGGTCGATCTGCTCCAGCTCTTTGATGCGATCGCGCAGGCTGGCCGCGCGCTCGAAGTCGAGCTCAGTAGCAGCGGCTTTCATCTGCTGCTTGAGCCGCTCGATGAGCTTGGGAATCTCGGCCAAGTCGAGCACGCTGGCATCGCCCGTCGCGACCGAACCCGGCAGCTTGCCGAGCTTGCCCTTGCCGTCCTTGGCATCCTTGCCCGCCCCGCGTCGCCCCTTGCCCTTGCCTGGCTCGCCGTAGTCGGCCCGTGCCTCGGCCGCCATCAGCGTCGCGCGCTGCAGGATCTCGCCGGCGTTCTCTTCGACATGGCCGAAGACCTGGGCGCGCAGATCCTGGATCTTGCGCTTGACCGTCTGCGGCACGACGCCGTTCTTCTGGTTGTGCGCGTCTTGGATCTTCCGCCGTCGCGCCGTCTCATCGAGGCAGAACTGCATCGAGCGCGTGATGTGATCGGCGTACATGATGACCTTGCCGTTGACGTTGCGCGCCGCTCGGCCGCAGGTCTGGATCAGCGAGCGCTCGGCCCGCAGGAAGCCTTCCTTGTCGGCATCGAGGATCAACACCAGCGAGACCTCGGGCAGATCGAGACCTTCGCGCAAGAGGTTGATGCCGACGAGGACATCGAAGACACCCGCCCGCAGATCGCGAATGATCTCGGTGCGCTCCAGCGTATCGATGTCCGAGTGCAGGTAGCGCACGCGCAGCCCGGCTTCGGAATAGAACTCGGTTAGCTGCTCGGCCATGCGCTTGGTCAGCGTCGTTACCAGCACGCGCTCGCCGACGGCAAGACGCTGACGGATCTCTGACACCGAGTCATCGACCTGCGTCGTCACTGGCCGCACTTCAATCTCGGGATCCAGAAGACCGGTCGGGCGGATGATCTGCTCGACGACCACGCCCGCCGTTTCGTTGAGCTCGAAGTCGCCCGGCGTGGCCGAGACGAAGACCGCCTGCTTGACCTTGCTGTTCCACTCCTCGAACTTGAGCGGTCGGTTGTCGAGCGCCGACAGCATGCGGAAGCCGTAATCGACCAGCGTCTCTTTGCGCGAGCGGTCGCCGCGATACATCGCCTGAAGCTGCGGCACCGTCTGGTGACTCTCGTCGACAAAGCACATGAAGTTGGGCGGGAAGTAGTCGATCAGCGTCGCTGGCGGCTCGCCCTCTTTCGATCCTCGCAGGTGGCGCGAATAGTTCTCGATACCCGGGCAGTGGCCCATCTGATCGAGGAGTTCGAGGTCATAAAGCGTCCGCTGCTCCAGGCGCTGCGCCTCGACCAGCTTCATGTTGTCTTTGAGGAAGGTCAGGCGATGGCGCAGCTCTTCCTTGATCGAAGACATCGCCCGCACCATCGCGTCTGCGGGCGTTACGTACTGCGAATTCGGGAATAAGGCGACGTACTTAAGCTTGCGCAGCGTCTTGCCGCGCAGCGGATCGACCTCGGCAATGCTCTCGATCTCATCGCCGAACCACTCCAGCCGCACCGCCACTTCTTCTTCAAACGGCGGGAAGATCTCGACGGTGTCGCCGCGCACGCGGAACGTACCGCGGTGGAAGTCGAGGTCGTTGCGCTCGTACTGCAGTTCCACCAAGCGACGCAGCACTGCCTCGCGACGCACGTTCTGGCCGACGTCCAGCGTCAGCACCATGCTGCGATAGAACTCGGGATCGCCGATGCCATAGATGCACGACACCGACGCGACGACGATGACGTCCTGCCGCGACACCACACCGTGCATCGCCGAGTGCCGCATTCGATCAATCTCTTCGTTGATCAGAGAGTCTTTTTCGATAAAGGTGTCCGATGCGGGAACATAGGCTTCGGGCTGGTAGTAGTCGTAATACGAAACGAAGTACTCGACGGAGTTATGGGGAAATAGCTCTTTGAACTCGCCATAAAGCTGGGCGGCCAGAGTCTTGTTATGGGCAATGATCAGAGTCGGGCGCTGCAGTTTCTCGATGACACAGGCCATCGTGAAGGTCTTGCCAGAGCCGGTCAGACCAAGCAGAACCTGGCGGCGATCGCCACGCAGCAGGCCCTGGCTCAGCTGCTCGATGGCCCGCGGCTGGTCGCCACAAGGCTGCATCGGCGTGACCAATTCGAATTTTCGGGCGCTCATTCCCTCTCCAGGGGGGTATAGGGGTCAGGTGCAAGCAGGTGATTAGGCGGGCGGACCATACCCTGCGTTTTTTGGTGCTGGCAACAAAATTCCGGCCGGATAGCCGCGGCTTTCCCGTCGCTGATGAGTCCGGTTACAGGTAAACCGCGATCCGAAAATAGGTAACGCCGAGCGTGGCTTGGGACCAGGGCCGGTCGGTGGGCGCAGCCAGGCCGCAGCGGGAAAAAGCGAGCCACTGCTCGCCAGCCCTAGCGGACGCGACCGTGCAGCGTAGCGGGCTCAGCGGCCCGGGGGGACATCGAGCGGAAAGCTCGCCGCGATCGGTCCGTCCAGGCACAGGCTGCCGGCATCACCACCCGCCCGCTCGATCTCGATATAGGCGTGGTCGCCAACCAGCGTGACGTTCCAGGTCTGACGACGCTCTTCGCGGCCCGCAAGCTGAGCCAAGAGCGTCGGATCGACCATCCAGACCCCCAGCACGGCGCGTCCACGCGGCGTCTTTTTCCACGTCGCGACCCCGGAAAGAAGTTCGTCGCAGCGACGGGGATCGACCAGCACCGCGTGGACCTGGGCCGCGCTGTGATGCAGAAAGACGCGGCGCACCTTGTCGGGATCAGCCGCCCCACACTCGACCCAGGTCGTGATCTGGCCCGTCAGATCGCGAGCCCACAGATCCGCCGCTTCCGGGTCGCACAGGCCCGGCCCGAACTCCAGCCGCTCGTCGAAAAGAAGACAGTAGGCGAGCACGCGCAGCATCAGATGCTCGGCCGTCTCCGACGGGTGGCGCGCGGCGATGGCGCTGCCCTGCCAGTCGATGCCGCGGTCGACGTGCGAGAGGCGCAGACGAAACTCATAGCGCGTCGAAGGCAGGGCCATGGCGCAGCATAGTAGCCCGATGCGCGCCAGCTCAGGGCCAGGATGGACCGGCTTTTTCGCGCCGCCGCCTCCCGTCTTCCGTCCCATCGGGTCCCCCATCGGGGTCGCGATCTCCTAAGATGAAACCGCCCGTCTCTGTCGTCTGCCAACCCCCGTCCCCCGAGGGAAAATCGCATGCCCCAGACCCGTCGCCTGTCGCGCAAGATCATGCTGGAGGGCGGCTGCGCCTACCTGCGCACCACCAGCCAGCCCAACGATCGCCGACTGCCGCTGAGCCTGCAGACCTGGGAAGTGGTGAACGGCAACGCCGTGCTGGCCCGCTATCGCCAGGCCGTGCAGAAGCAGGCCGGCCTGATCCGCCTTGCCGACATCAACGCCTGGGAGGGGCCGCGCCGCGCCGTCACCGATGCCGACGCCGACAGTCGCACCGCCATCGACATCGCGACGCGCGCCATCCGTCACGTCCGCTCGCTGCTGCGCAAAGGCCCCTTCAACAATCGCGGCGGCCGCGCCGACGACAACTCGCGTCCCTATCTGTGCACCGACCTGCCCGGCTGGAGCCGCAATCCCGCCACCGACAACGCCCGCAACCTGGCCCTCAGCGGCTTTCTGTGCGAGCGAACTCCGTCGATCGGCCCGCGCGACAGCGACTTCATGCTGGCGCTGGCCTGCTTCGCCAAAGCCGCCGAGACAACGGGCGGCGGCGTCTGCACCTTCATCATGTCGCTGACCGTCGGCTACCTGATGACCATCGCCCCCGCCGGCACCGAGATCCTCGGCCTGTGGTACGCGCCCGAGGGCACCGACCATCAGTTCACCGTCATCTCCGTCAATCGCAGCCCCTGGTACGTCGTCGATCCCTGGACTCTCAACAGCTTTGTCTGTCGCTGGGAAGCCGGCAAAGCCGCCTTCCCGCCCGAGCAGGCGCAGATCGGCAACTATCACAAGGTCGACATCGTCGGCGGCCCCACCGCCCTGCCCTACGGCGTCACCTTCGGCCCCGGTGTCGTCGATCACTGCCAGCGCACCGCCGAAGCCGAGATCGAGGTCGTCCCCGGCGAAATGGGCGCCCCCTACGGCAACTGCTGCAACCTCGCCGGATCCGAAGACCACGGCTGGGCCAACCACCGCCCCAACGCCTGCAAAGATGCCCAGGCCAACGCCGCCCCCGCCAACTCCCGCCCCGCCGCCACCTGGCAAGAATGGGGCATCGAAGCCGCCCAACCCGGCATCCACGCCCTCCTCGCCCAGCGACGACAGGCGATGGGGTACTAAAGCGGCATCAGCGGGTGCTCAGTCATCGCAATTCATCGGGATCTGCGGGTTTAGATTGGCGCTCTTGGGCTACGGCCTCCGATTCCTACCTAGCCGTTGACCTGTGTTGGGAAACTGGGGTACTCAGGTTTCTTGTAGGCGTGCTTGCGTCTTCCGTTATTTGTGCAGGCGCGGTCCATCATAGGCCTAATTAGCCACACACAGGTTGACAGACAGGATTCGTCACATGCCCAAGAAACCAGAGACCGTCAGACTACCTCCTCGCCTTGTGCCGAATTTCAAACACCCCAAGAACCCGGCTCCGATCACGTGGAATGAGCGTTGGTTAGGGCACAATCTGCCATGGTCCCTAATCAATCAAAATCTTGTAATCTGGAATCACAAAGATAATGCAACTAATTTAGAAACAATCCACTTAATAGCTTTCACAGACCAGGAGAAGCCAGAAATTGTATTCGAGATTGACCAGAGTTCTATTGCCGGGAAGAGTCGGGTGGAAGGCTTTATCGACTTCCTTGGTTATCTTGTTCTTGATGCTGGTCAATTATCGACACAGTGGCCCGACATAAGCCGATTGACCAGTGGCG